>JBJOKP010000335.1:0-4149 GCA_046046045.1 Pseudomonadota bacterium
AGGCGAACGGCTGGGCTGGGACTACGTGGACATCGATCCCTTCGTGGCCGGCGTCAGCACCATAGGCTTCATCTTCGGCGCCTATTTCACCGAGGTGCTGCGCGGCGCCTTCCTGGCCGTGCCGGCCGGCCAGCGCGAAGCGGCCCTGGCCTTCGGCTTCAACCGCCGCCAGGTGCTGTGGCGCATCGTCGGCCCGCAGATGCTGCGCCATGCCCTGCCCGGCCTGTCCAACAACTGGCTGGTGATGATCAAGAGCACGGCCATCGTCTCGGTCATCGGCCTGTCGGACCTGATGAGCCGGGCCGGCCAGGCGGCCGGCGCCACCCACCAGCCCTTCACCTTCTACCTGGCGGTGGCCGGCGTCTACCTGGGCTTCACCAGCCTCTCGGAAGCCGGCTTCGCCTGGCTGGCGCGGCGCCTGGCCACCGGCCAGCGCCTGGCGAGCTTCTGAGCCCGCCCGGCCCGGACGATCCAACCCCCTGCCATGAACTGGTCGGCCATCACCGAGAACCTGGGCCTCTACGCCGGTGGCGCCTGGGTCACCCTGCAGCTGCTGGCCGCGGCCCTGGCGGGCGGCCTGGTCGTGGCCCTGCCCCTGGCCCTGCTGCGCAGCCTGCCCTCGCCCTGGTGCTGGCGGCCGGTCTGGGCCTACACCTATGTCATCCGCGGCACGCCGCTGCTGGTGCAGCTCTTCCTGCTCTATTACGGCCTGGCCCAGTTCGAGGCGGTGCGCGAGAGCGTGTTCTGGGCCGGGCTCAAGTCGCCCTGGTTCTGCGCCGTGGCGGCCCTGGCCATCAACACCTGCGCCTACACCACCGAGATCCTGCACGGCGCCATCAAGGCCCTGCCGCATGGCGAGATCGAGGCCGCGCGCGCCCTGGGCATGTCGCGCAGCCTGACCCTGCGCCGCATCGTGCTGCCGGCGGCCTGGCGGCGCGCCCTGCCGGCCTATGGCAACGAGGTGGTGCTGATGCTGCACTCCACCTCGCTGGCCAGCGTGGTCACCCTGCACGACCTCACCGGCGTGGCGCGCGAGATCAACTCGCGCTACTACCTGCCCTTCGAGGCCTTTCTCAGCGCGGCCTTCTGCTACCTGCTCATCACCCTGGTGCTGGTGAGCCTCTTCCATGCCGCCGAGCGGCGCTGGCTGCTGCCCATGCATCGCCACTGATGCCTCACCGTTGACGCATCGCCACTGATGTCCCACCGATCGCCCCTCACCCGATCATGAGAACCCTCGTCCACCCCCTGCGCAGCCCGGCCCCCGGCACCCGCCAGGAGCTGATCAGCCTGCACTTCGGCACCCCCGGGCGCGGCCCCAAGGTCTATCTGCAGGCCGCCCTGCATGCCGACGAGGTGCCGGCCATGCTGGTGGCCCATCACCTGCGCCAGCGCCTGGAGGCGCTGGAGGCCGAAGGCCGCCTGAACGGCGAGGTGGTGCTGGTGCCCGCGGCCAACCCCATCGGCCTGCAGCAGTGGCTGCTGCGCGGCTTCCAGGGCCGCTTCGACCTGGCCAGCGGCGAGAACTTCAACCGCAACTACGCCGACCTCACCGAGGCCGTGGCCCAGGCGGTGGATGGCCGGCTCACCGGCGCCGAGGCCGCCGACGTGGCCCTCATCCGCCAGGCCCTGCGCGAGGCCGTGGCCGCCCTGCCCGCCGTCACCGCGCTGGACGACCTGCGCCGCACCCTCTTCGGCCTGGCCGTGGATGCCGACGTGGTGCTCGACCTGCATTGCGACGGCGAGGCCGTGCTGCACTTCTACACCACGCCCGGCTGCTGGCCCCAGGCCGAGCCCCTGGCGCGCTGCCTGGGCGCCCGCGCCGCCCTGCTGGCCGAACGCTCCGGCGGCGATCCCTTCGACGAGGCCTGCTCCATGCTCTGGCCCCAGCTGGCCGCCCGCCTGGGCCGGCCCTTGCCCCAGGCCTGCCTCGCCGTGACCATCGAGCTGCGCGGCGAGGCCGACGTGCACCACGACCTGGCCGCCGCCGATGCCGAGGGCCTGCTGCACTTCCTGGCCTGGCGCGGCGTGATCAGCACGGCGCCTGGCGAGCTGCCCGCGGCCCTGCCGGCCTTGCACTGCCAGGCCACGCCACTGGCCGGCTCCATCCCCCTGGTGGCGCCGCACGGCGGGGTGCTGGTCTTCCTGCGCGAGCCGGGCAGCACGGTGCAGGCCGGCGACCATCTGGCCGACCTCATCGACCCGCTGAGCGGCAGCGTCACCGCCATCACCGCCCCGGTGGACGGCCTCTTCTTCGCGCGCGACAACCGCCGCTTCGCCATCGCCGGCATGCCCCTGGGCAAGGTGGCCGGCCAGGAGCCACGCCGCCACGGCAAACTGCTGTCTGCATGAGTTCACCGCCCCCCGCATCGGCATCCACGCCCGCATCTGCGCCCGCCAGCACCACGCCCGCGCCACCCGCCATCCGCGTCACCGACCTGCACAAGCGCTACGGCGGCCACGAGGTGCTGCGCGGCGTCTCGCTCAGCGCCGAGCGCGGCGAGGTGCTGGCCATCATCGGCTCCAGCGGCTCGGGCAAGAGCACCCTGCTGCGCTGCCTCAACCTGCTGGAGCAGCCCCATGCCGGCCAGCTGGAACTGGCCGGCGAGACCCTGGCCCTGCGCCCGCAGCGCGATGGCAGCCTGGGCGCGGCCGATGCCCGCCAGCTGCAGCGCTGGCGCAGCCGCCTGGCCATGGTGTTCCAGAACTTCAACCTGTGGTCGCACCGCCGCGTGATCGACAACCTCATCGAGGCGCCCATCCATGTGCTGGGCCGGCCGCGCGAGCAGGCCATGGAGCGCGCCATCGCCCTGCTGGATCGCGTGGGCCTGGCCCACAGACGCGAGGCCTGGCCGGCCCAGCTCTCGGGCGGCGAGCAGCAGCGCGTGGCCATCGCCCGCGCCCTGGCCATGGACCCCGAGGTCATGCTCTTCGACGAGCCCACCTCGGCCCTGGACCCCGAGCTGGTGGGCGAGGTGCTGGGCGTGATGCGCGAACTCGCCCGCGAGGGCCGCACCATGCTGGTGGTCACCCACGAGATGGGTTTTGCCCGCGAGGTGGCCAGCCAGGTGGTCTTCCTGCACCAGGGCCAGATCGAGGAGCAGGGCGCGCCCGCCGAGGTGCTGGTGGCGCCGCGCAGCGAGCGCCTGCGCCAGTTCCTCTCCGGCGGCCTCAAGTAGGCGCCGGCGCGCGGCAATCCGGCCATGCGGCGCTACGGCTTCATCCTCCTGCCCGGCTTCAGCCTGCTGAGCCTGGCCGCGGCCCTGGACGTGCTGGCCGCCAGCAACCAGATCCTGGGCCGCAGCGCCTACCACTCCCTGCTGCTGGATGCCGAGGAGCCCGCGGCCGGCGCGGCGGCCGGCAGCCCGGGGGCGACCAGCGGCCAGGTCAGCGCCAGCTGCGGTGCCAGCCTGGCCACCCGCCCCTTCGGCCTGTGGGCCCGCCCGGCGGCCAGCACCAGCGCAGCGACCGCCGCACGGCCTGATCTGCCGGCCCTGGACGGCGTCTTCCTGGTCGCCGACGGCCCCTGCCTGCCGGGGGACGATCATGCCCACCGCCTCGCACCCTGGCTGCACGGCCTGGACCGCCAGGGCCTGCTGCTGGGCGGCATAGGCACGGGGGCGGCCTGGCTGGCCGAGGCCGGCCTGCTGCGCGGCCATCGCGCCACGGTGCACTGGCCGCAGATCTCGCCCCTGGCCGAGCGCCATGCCGAGGTGCTGGTCTCGCAGCAGCTCTTCGAGATCGACCGCCAGCGCCTCTCCTGCGCCGGCCATCAGGCCAGCCGCGACCTCTTCATCGCCTGGGTGGCCCAGCAGCAGGGGGAACGCCTGGCCCATGAGCTGGCGGCCTGGTTCGGGCTGGAGCGCCTGCGCGGCCGCGACGAGCGCCAGCGTGTGCCGCTGGCGGCCCGGCTGGCGGCAGACACCGGTGGCGGCTCGGCCAAGCTGGCCGAGGCCCTGGCGCTGATGGAGGCCAACCTGGCCGAACCCCTGCCCACCGAGGACATCGCCCGCCTGGTGGGGGTGTCGCGCCGCCAGCTCGAACGCCTGTTCAAGCAGCACCTCGACGCCCTGCCCTCGCGCTGGTACCTGAGCCTGCGCCTGCAGCGCGCCCAGCGCCTGCTGCGCCAGACCCACCAGTCGGTGCTGC
>JBJOKP010000336.1:0-4142 GCA_046046045.1 Pseudomonadota bacterium
GCAAGAAGCACCTGGTGACCAACCAGGCCTGCTTCGGCTGCACCATCGCCTGCGGCCGCATCAGCAAGCTCGACAAGGGGCACTTCACCGTCGAGAACAAGCCGCAGTACTGGGGCGCCTCCGGCGGCCTGGAATATGAGGCCGCCTGGGCCCTGGGTGCGGCCAACGGCGTCAACGACCTCGAGGCGCTGCAATACGCCAACATGATCTGCAACGAGCAGGGCATGGACCCCATCTCCTTCGGCGCCACCGTGGGTGCGGTGATGGAGCTCTACGAGATGGGCGTGCTGACCGCCGAGCAGCTTGGCATCGACGCCAAGTTCGGTTCGGCCCAGGCCCTGGCCCACTTCGTCGAGATCACCGCCAAGGGCGAGGGCTTCGGCAAGGAGATCGGCATGGGCTCCAAGCGCCTGTGCGCCAAATACGGCCACCCCGAGCTGAGCATGAGCGTGAAGGGCCAGGAGTTCCCGGCCTACGACAGCCGCGGCATCCAGGGCATGGGCCTGACCTATGCCACCTCCAACCGCGGCGCCTGCCACCTGCGCAGCTACACCGTGGCCTCCGAGGTGCTGGGCATTCCGGTCAAGACCGATCCGCTGACGGCCGACGGCAAGCCCGAGCTGGTCAAGGCCTTCCAGGACGCCACCGCTGCCTTCGATGCCGCCGGCATCTGCATCTTCACCAGCTTTGCCTGGGGCCTGGCCGATGTGGCCCCCCAGGTGGCGGCCGCCTGCGGCCCCGAGTTCTCGCTCGAGAACATGGAGAAGATCGGCGAGCGCATCTGGAACATGGAGCGCGACTTCAACAACCGCGCCGGCTTCACCTCCAAGGACGACACCCTGCCCAAGCGCCTGCTCGAGGAGCCTGCCCAGACCGGTCCTGCCAAAGGCCTGGTCAACAAGCTGCCCGAGATGCTGCCCAAGTACTACGAGATCCGCGGCTGGGACAGCGACGGCCAGCTGAAGCCCGAGACCCGGGCTCGCCTGGGTCTTTGACAGGTCACCGGGCTCGCCTGGGTCTTTGACAGGTCACCGGGTGCGCCTGGGCCTCTGATGGATCGCCAGGCTCCTCGCCTGGCGCCATGATCCATGCACCAAGGGCGGTTCTCGGACCGCCCTTCTTCTTGTCTCCCGGTCCGGCCTTCGGACGCTCTCTCCCTCCTAGAGATCATGAAGCACGTCATCCTGGGCGCCGGCCCCGCCGGTGTCATCGCCGCCGAAACCATCCGCAAGCATGCGCCCGCCGACGAGATCGTGCTGGTGGGTGACGAGCCCGAGGCGCCCTATTCGCGCATGGCCATCCCCTACCTGCTGATCGGCAAGGTCGGCGAGGAGGGCACCCACCTGCGCCACACGCCCGGGCATTACGAGGCGCTGCGCATCACCCAGAAGCGCGGCCGTGCCACTCGGGTGGATGCCCAGGCCCGCAGCGTGACCCTGGACGATGGCAGCACGCTGGCCTTCGACCGCCTGCTCATCGCCACCGGCTCCTCGCCGGCCACCGCGCCCATCCCGGGCATCGACGGCCCCGGCGTGCGCAGCTGCTGGACCCTGGCCGATGCCCGCGCCATCATGGCCCAGGCGACGCCAGGCGCCCGGGTGCTGCAGCTCGGTGCGGGCTTCATCGGCTGCATCATCATGGAGGCCCTGGCCATGCGCGGCGTGAAGCTCAGCGTGGTCGAGATGGGCGACCGCATGGTGCCGCGCATGATGGGCCCGGTGGCCGGCGGCATGATCAAGGACTGGTGCGTGGCCAAGGGCGTGCAGGTCTACACCGGCGCCCGGGTGGAGGCCATCGAGCGCCCGGGCAGTGCATCGGCGACTGCGGTTGCGGCTGCGGCCGCGGCGCCGGCCCCGGGCCTGATCAGCCGCATCGCCCAGGCCGTGGGTTTGGCCCCGGCCGCACCGGCACCTGCGGCAGCCGACGAGGCACCCATGCTGGTGCGTCTCTCCACCGGCCAGGTGCTGCCGGCCGACCTGGTGATCAGTGCCACCGGGGTGCGGCCCAACATCGGCTTCCTCGAGGGCTCGGGCATCACCTGCCTGGTGGGGGTGCTGACCGACGAGCACCTGCAGACCAATGTGCCTGGCATCTATGCGGCGGGTGACTGCGCCGAGGCCTTCGACAAGGTCAGCGGCAAGACCATCGTCAGCGCCATCCAGCCCAACGCGGCCGAGCAAGCCCGCGTGGCCGCGCTCAACATGGTCGGCCAGCAGACCATGCTCAAGGGCGTCACCCAGATCAACGTGCTCGACACCCTGGGCCTCATCTCCACCAGCTTCGGCAAGTGGGAGGGCGTGGCCGGTGGCGAACATGTCGAGCTGACCGAAGCGGCGGCCGGCCGCCACCTCAGCCTGCAGTTCAGCGGCGACCAGCTGGTGGGCTGCAACTCCGTAGGCTGGACCGACCACGTGGGCGTGATGCGCGGCCTGGTCGAGGGCCAGGTGCGCCTGGGGGCGTGGAAGGACAGGCTGCTGGCCGACCCCACCCAGCTCATGCCGGCCTACCTCGCCGCGGCCCAGGCCCAGGCCGAGCCAGCCCACATCAAGGCCTGACCTTGCCGCCTCGGCGCCTGCCGGCATGATGGGGGCCATGACCATGAAGATCGATTTCAAGCTCTACGCCAGCCTGGCGGAATTCCTGCCGCAGGACGGCCGGGTCGGCAACATCGCCCGGGTCGAGGTCGCCGAGGGCAGCACCGTCATGCAGGTGATCGAGGCCCATGCAGTGCCGCTCAAGTACGTGCACCTGGTGCTGGTGAACGGCCACTACATCGCCCCGGCCGAGCGCCATGCCCATGTGCTGAAGCACGGAGACGCCCTCGCCCTCTGGCCACCCATCGCGGGTGGTTGAGCAGGGACCAGCCACAGTCCCTGCGGACTGTGGCTAGCCCTGCGAACCGGCCGGGCCTGCCAGCCCGGCCGTGGGTGCGGCGGCAGTGCGATGCCCCATGGGGTGATGAGCGTTTCCCTCTCCCGATCAGCCTGCCGTGTACGCCACCTATCCTTCCCGTTTCGATCGTGAGCACGGCCTCACCGAGGCCGACTGGCTCAGCTGCCTGCCCGGGGCGATGAAGGAGCAGGCCTGGCGCCGCCTGGGCCCGGGCGAGGTGGAGGTGGATCTGCCCGGCGGTCACCTCCGGATCCGCTGGCAGGTGCTCGAGCCGCGCCGCATCGCCCTGATGGCCATGCCGCGCATGGCGGTGAGCTACCACTTCGACGCCGGTGTGCGCGAAGCGGACCGCACCGGCTTCATGCGCTACTTCGACCTCTTCCTGCGTCGCGGCGGCGGCTGAGGCCTGGCCGACGCCTCCGGGCGTCGTGGGTTATCGTGCGGACCCTTCCCACGGGCTGGCCCTGAGGACAGCCTGGTGCTCCTGCCGGGCCTCGCCCTGGCAGCCCGTCTGCCTATCGGCCTGCCTGTCTATAGGCCCGCCTGTCCGCCCCTCCGCACCTAGCCATGAAGTCCCGCGGCGTCCATCTCCAGTACAGCTTCGAGCACCACGGCCAGCGGGGTGCCGAGCTGAACAATCCCCTCTTCGACCTGCTGGCCGCCGTGCGCGAGCATGGCTCCATCCAGCATGCGGCCACGGGCCTGGGCCTGTCCTACCGCCATGTGTGGGGCGCGCTCAAGCATTGGCAGGAGGTGATGGGCGAACCCCTGGTGACCTGGACCCAGGGCCAGCCGGCGCGGCTCACGCCCTTTGCCGACCGCCTGCTCTGGGCCGAGACCCGGGCGCGTGCCCGCCTCACCCCCCACATCGAGGCGCTGCGGGCCGAACTGGAACGGGTGCTCGCCGAGGCCCTGGACGGCAGCCAGCACGTGCTGCCCATCTTCGCCAGCCATGACCTGGCCCTGCCCCTGCTGCGCGACCTGGCCGCGCGCGACCAGCGCCTGCATGTGGATCTGCGCTTCGCCGGCAGCGTGGACGCGCTGCGTGCCCTGGCCGAAGGGCGTTGCCTGGTGGCTGGCTTCCATGTGCCGCCCATCCTGGGCGGGGCGCAGGTCTTCGGCGCCGCCCTCAAGCCGCTGCTCAAGCCTGGCCGGCACAAGCTCATCGGCTTCGGCCGGCGGGCCCAGGGCCTGATGGTCGCCAAGGACAACCCGCTGCGCCTGGTCGACCTCAGCGATGTGGTGCTGGG
>JBJOKP010000337.1:0-4129 GCA_046046045.1 Pseudomonadota bacterium
TCGTGGATGTCGGCCAGCGCCGTGTGCTTCTGGTGCTTCTTGAAGCCGTCCATGATGGCCGGCTTCCAGCGCCGGGCCAGTTCCTTGAGGGTGGAGACGTCCAGGTTGCGGTAGTGGAAATAGGCTTCCAGCCTGGGCATGTAGTTGGCCATGAAGCGGCGGTCCTGGCAGATGCTGTTGCCGCACATGGGCGCCGTGCGCTTGTCGACATAGCGCTGCATGAAGGCCAGCACCTGGGCCTCGGCAGCGGCTTCGTCCAGGGTGCTGGCCTTGACGCGGTCGATCAGGCCGCTCTTGCCGTGGGTGCCCTTGTTCCAGTTGTCCATGGCGTCCAGCGTGGCGTCGCTCTGGTGCACGGCGATGACCGGACCCTCGATGCGCACGCTCAGGTCGGCATTGGTGACGACGATGGCGATCTCGATGATGCGGTCGTTCTGCGGATCCAGCCCGGTCATCTCCATGTCGATCCAGACCAGATGGCTCTCGGCCTTGGCCAGGGTGGGCGGGGCGTCCGAGGTGGCGGCGACGGCAGTGGGGACGGCGGGGGCGGCGACGGACATCGGAACGGCTCCAGGGGCTGGGGATGGTGACGGTGAGAGGGGGGATGGCGGCGGATTGTCGATGCTGCGCCGGCCTCGCAGACCGCTGGCCAGGGGCATGGACGGTCCGGCCGGCCGGACCGGGGGGCTTTGAGACAATCCGGCCCATGACATCCACCGCCGTCACCCTGGTCTTCGCCATCACCCTGCTGGCCATGCTGGGCACCCGGCTCTGGCTCACCAGCCGCCAGATCCGCCATGTGGCCCGGCATCGTGCCGAGGTGCCGGCCGCCTTTGCCGCCACGGTCAGCCTGGCAGCCCACCAGCGTGCCGCCGACTACACCCTGGCACGCCAGCGCCAGGACCTGCTGCTTACCGCCTGGGGTGGCGCCGTCCTGCTGGGCTGGACCCTGCTGGGTGGGCTGGATGCCCTGAACCAGTGGCTGCAGGGCGTGGGCGCCAGCCGCCTGGGCGAACTGGGCACCCAGGTGGCCCTGTTGCTGGCCATGAGCCTCATTGGCTCGCTGCTCGACCTGCCCTTCGACCTGTGGCGCACCTTCCGCATCGAGCAGCGTTTCGGCTTCAACCGCATGACCCTGGGCCTGTGGCTGCGCGACCAGCTGGTGGGCGCGGTGGTGGGCCTGCTGATCGGCGTGCCCCTGCTGCTGCTGCTGCTCTGGCTGATGGCGCGGGCGGGCAAGGCCTGGTGGTTGTGGGCCTTCGTCTCGCTGGCGGGTTTCATGCTGCTGCTGCAGCTGGTCTATCCCACCTTCATCGCCCCGCTGTTCAACAAGTTCGAGCCCCTGGCCGACGCCGGCCTGAAGGAGCGGGTGGAGCGCCTGATGCAGCGCTGCGGCATGCGCGCCCAGGGGTTCTACGTGATGGACGGCAGCAAGCGCTCGGCCCATGCCAACGCCTACTTCACCGGTTTTGGCGCCACCAAGCGGGTGGTCTTCTTCGACACCCTGCTGGGCAAGCTCAGCGGCGACGAGGTGGAGGCCGTGCTGGCCCATGAGCTGGGCCATTTCCACCACCGCCACGTGGTCAAGCGCATCGTGTCCATGCTGGCCATGTGGCTGGCCGGCCTGGCCCTGCTGGGCTGGCTGATGAAGCAGCAGGCCTTCTACGTCGGCCTGGGCGTCACGCCCAATCTGCTGGCGCCCAACCATGGCCTGGCCCTGGCGCTGATCACCCTGGTGGCGCCCGTGTTCACCTTCTTCATCTCGCCGCTGATGGCGGGGGTGTCGCGCCGCCACGAGTTCGAGGCCGATGCCTTTGCGCGCGGCCTCTCGGGCGCGGCGCCGCTGACCTCGGCCCTGCTCAAGCTCTACGAGGACAACGCCTCGACCCTGACGCCTGACCCGGTCTACGTGCGTTTCCACTACTCGCACCCGCCGGCCTCGGAACGGCTGGCCGCCCTGGCCGCCGGCACGGCCGTGGCCCCGGCCGCCTGACGCGCGGGCCGGGTGATGAAAGGACGTTCCTCCGCCTCGCGGTCGGCCGCCTGGACCCGTGGCCGCGGCGAGGAAGCCGCCCGCCAGGCCGATGCCGCCCAGGCCACGCCCCTGCAGCAGGGCCTGCTGCTGGCCGGCCACGGCCGCCACTTCGTGGTCGAAGGGCCGGCCCACCAGCCCGTGCTCTGCGTGCCGCGCGGCAAGAAGAGCGAGGCCGTGGTGGGTGACCGCGTGCAGTGGCGCCCGACCGAGGAGGACGGCAGCCAGGGCGTGATCGAGGCCGTGCTGCCGCGCCGCAACCTGCTCTACCGGCAGGACGAATGGCGCAGCAAGATGTTCGCCGCCAACCTCGACCGCCTGCTGGTGATGGTGGCGGCCCAGCCGGTGTTCAGCGAGAGCCAGCTGGCCCGGGCCCTCATCGCCGCGGACGATGCCGGCCTGGCGGTGACCATCCTGCTCAACAAGATCGACCTGGCCGAGGCGGCCGCCCAGGCCCGCGAGCGCCTGGCGCCGTATGTCGCCATGGGCTACCAGGTGCTGGAACTGGCGCTGAAGTCACGGGCAGAGGACGGCTCGGCCGCGGCGCAGTCCGATGCCGCGCATGAGGAACTGGCCCGCCTGCTGGCCGATGCCACCACCGTGGTGCTGGGCCCCTCGGGCACGGGCAAGAGCACGCTGGTCAACCTGATGACCCGGGGCGCCGCCCAGGCCGAGACCGGTGAGGTGTCGCTGGCCCTCAACTCCGGCCGCCACACCACGACCCACACGCGCTGGTACTGGCTGGACGAAGGCCACACGGCGGCGCTGATCGACACGCCGGGCTTTCAGGAATTCGGCCTGCAGCACATCGAGCTGGCCCGCTTGGCGGCCCACATGCCCGACCTGGCGGCCCATCATGCCGATTGCCGTTTTACCAACTGCACGCATGAGCACGAGCCGGGCTGTGCCGTGCTGGCAGCGCTGGCGCGCGGCGAGATCGCAACCAGCCGGCATCGGATCTATCTGGAGCTGCGGGCGGAGTTGTCGCGGACGCGTTGGTGAACGGGGTGGGCCCGCGGCCTCGCTGTTGATGTACCCACGGCCGGGCTGGCAGGCCCGGCCGCTTCGGCAGGCTTCGGGCTGTCCGCAGGGACAGCCCGGAGTCCTGCCTCAGCCCAGCAGGTTGGCCAGGCTGAGCAGGGCCAGCAGCAGCATCCACAACACCATCGAGCGCCAGACCAGGCCCACGACCGAGCGCAGATGGCCCAGCTGCGGTGCGGCGCCGGGGGTGGAGGCCTGGCCATCCAGCCCAGGCGGCGGGACAGGCGCGGCGGCCTCGAAGCCGCCATAGCCGCGTCCGCCATCAAAGCCCGAGGGCGGGGCGAATTCCTGCGGCGGCGGGGGCGGGCCACCCAGGGCGATGCCGGTGGCGCCGGCCGCGGCGGCCAGCAGAATGCCGTCATTGCTGCGGCTCCACAGGCTGGCATGCTGGCGCCAGCAGCCCACCGCCTCCTCGAAGTTGCCGACCACGGCAAAGCCGGCCGCGGTGAGGCGGGCGGGGATGAAGTCCATCAGCGCAAAGGCCAGGGTGGAGCGCTGGGCCAGGCCTTCATGGGCCGGTGCACCCAGGCTGGGCGAGCGGCGGTTCCAGTGCCGGGCGCAGAACTCGGCCATGCGGTAGAGCACCGCGCCGGTGGGGCCCAGCCCCAGGGCCGAACCCAACACGAACCAGAAGAAGACGCCGAAGACATGGCGGTGCGCCGCCAGCAGGGCGTGTTCGATCACGTGGCGCAGCAGTTCGGCGCGCGGCAGCTCGCTGGCGTCGAGGTGGCGCCATTCGCGCAGCAGGGTGCGGGCCTCATCCTCGCGGCCGCGATCGAGGGCGTCGCGGATGTCGGTGAAATAGTGGCTGAACTGGCGGAAACCCAGCGAGAGGTAGAGCACCGCCAGATCCCAGACCAGGGCCAGGATCAGGCTGTAGTGGTGCAGCGCTAGGTAGATGAAGCCCGCCAGCAGCGAAGGCAGCAGCACCGCGACACACCAGACGATCCAGGCATGGTGCTCACGGCCGGCGTCGAAGTTGCGGGCCGACCAGCGGGTCCAGTTCACCAGACCGTCATGAACCGGATTCGTCTGCGGCAGAGGGCGCAACTGCTC
>JBJOKP010000338.1:0-4128 GCA_046046045.1 Pseudomonadota bacterium
TACCGCCAGAGCATCTCCATCGTCCAGCAGCTCATGCAGCAGCGCATGTACCCGCTCACCCTGGCCGGCCTGGAGCAGGCCATGCGGCTGCTGAGCAAATAAGCAGGCCAGGCGACGACCCCGGGTGATGCGTGCTCCCCTCCTCTCCAGCCCGGCCATGCGGGCTGGTCTGGTGATCCTCTCCTGCGGCTGGCTGGCGGCGCCGACGGGCTCGGCGCTGGCCGCCACGACGGCTGAGGCAGCGGCGGCGCCGACGCCTTCGGCATCCGCCGCGGCGCAGGCGGCGCCTTCCGCCTCCACACCCATCGCGGCGCCCGCCTCGGCACCCGCTGCTGCCCTGCCTGAGGGGCCCTTGCCGCCAGAGGCTCCCGCTGCCGGTCTGCCGGTGACCCCGCTGCCGCCGCTGGCCGACCCCGACCCGCTGCTGGACGACCGCCTGGTGAGCTGGCAGCTGCGCATCGACAGCAGCGACGAGGTGGCCCGCCTGCTGCTGCGCTACCTCGACCTGGCGCGTTACCAGCGCATGGGTCGCAGCGAGCCCATCACCCGCGGCGAGCTGCTGCGCCTGCGCCAGACCACGCCCGGCCAGGTGCGCAGCCTGCTGGAGACCCTGGGCTACTTCGACCCCCACATCAGCGTGGACCTGCGCCCGCTCACCCCTGAGCGGCGCAGCGAGCTGGCCCGCCTGACCGCCCTGCTGCGCGGCCATCTGCTCGGCGACGACGACGGCGCCGAAACCGGCAAGCCCGGCAGCGGCTCGCCCGAGGCCACGCCGCCTTCCGCCGCCGACCTGGCGGAGGACGACGAATCGCGCCGCCAGGTGGAGGTGGTGGTGAGCGTGACGCCCGGGCCGCGCACCCAGATCGAGACCGTGCGCATCGACTTCGAGGGCCCGCTCGAGCTGGCCGCGGTCAGCGCGGAGCGTGATGGCGAGGCGACCCAGTCTGCCCAGGCCCTCATGGCCACGGTGCGCAACCGCTTCGGCCTGCCGGCCGGTGCAGCCTTCAGCCAGGAGGCCTGGACCGACGCCAAGGCGGCCGCCCTGGCCCAGCTGCGGGCCGAGGGTTATGCCGCCGCCACACTGGCTGGCAGCCAGGCCGAGATCGATGCGCCACGCCACCAGGCCCGCCTGGTGCTGGTGATCGACAGCGGCCCACGCTTTCGCTACGGGCCCATCCATTTCGAAGGCCTGGCCCATGTGGACGAGTCTTCCCCGCGCGCCCTGCTCACCTTCGCCAGTGGCGAGCCCCTGCGTGAACAGCCAGTGCTGGACTACCAGGATCGCCTCTCCAAGAGCGGACTGTTCGAGTCGCTGGCGGTCAACATCGACCCGGCCGCCCTCAGTGCCGCCGAACGCGAAGCCAGCGAATCACCCGCCGTGCCGGTGGTGGTCAAGCTGCGCGAGCGGCCCATGCACCAGCTCACCCTGGGTGCCGGCTATTCCGACGCCACCGGCCCGCGCGTGACGGCCGAACACCTGCACCAGAACATCCTGGGCCTGGACTGGCGGGCCAAGACCAAGCTGCAGCTGGGTCGCGACGCCAGCCTGGCCGCGCTGGACCTGACCTCCCATCCCCAGCCCGGGCCCTACCGCAACCTGGCCTCGGCCTCGCTGGACGACAGCGTGACCAGCGGGCTGCGCGTCATCTCCCACAAGCTGCGCCTGGGCCGCAGCCGCGACGGCGAACGCATCGAGCGGCTCTACTACGTCGAATACCTCAATGCCGCCACCACGCCGGTGGGCGGTGGCACGCGCGACAACAACTCCTCCCTGGCCTACACCCAGCAATGGGTGCTGCGCGACCTGGACAACCCCGTGCTGCCCACGCGCGGCTTCGCCGTCTCGGCCGATGCCTCGGCCGGCCGCAGCTTCCACACCGAGGCCGACAGCGGCTGGTTCGGCCGCGCCACCACCCGCCTGACCGGCTACTGGCCCCTGGGCGAGAGCTGGTACGGCCAGGCCAGGCTGCAGGCCGGTCAGGTCTTCGCCAAGCCCACGGTGAGCGTGCCCTTCACCCTGCTCTTCCGTGCCGGCGGCGACGAATCGGTGCGCGGTTATGCCTACCAGTCGCTCGGCCCCACCGATGTGAACGGCACGGCGGTGGGCGGACGGGTGCTGGGCACGGCC
Organism: Pseudomonadota bacterium; assembly: GCA_046046045.1. Lineage (GTDB taxonomy): Bacteria > Pseudomonadota > Gammaproteobacteria > Burkholderiales > Burkholderiaceae_C > Sphaerotilus. Next base: position 2,129 of record JBJOKP010000338.1, read on the forward strand.
AGCCTGGAACTGGCCCGGCCCATCGCCCGCGACATCCCCTCGGTCTGGGCCGCCGCCTTTGTCGACGCCGGCAATGCCGCGCCCAGCTGGCAGAGCTACAGCCCAGCCGTGGGCTGGGGTCTGGGCATACGCTGGCGCAGCCCCGTCGGCCCGCTGCGCATCGACCTGGCCTATGGCGAACAGGTGCGCCGCGTGCGCCTGCACTTCAGCGTGGGCATCACCTTCTGATGACCACGCCCCCGCCCCGTCCAGAGACACCGGCACCAGCTGCAGAAGTGCGGCCGGCCGACACCGGACCGACGAGCGCCGACGCAGCACCGGTGCCGGTAGGCGCCGACAGCGCCAGCCCGCCGCTCCAGCGTCCCCGGCGCAGGCTGCTGCGCTTCCTCACCGGCCTGCTCGCCCGCCTGACCCGTGGCCTGGCCGAGCTCAGCCACGTGCTGAGCGAGCAGGTGATGGGCGGTCTGCTGCTGCTGGGCCTGGCCGGCCTGCTGCTGCTCAGCCTGCCGCTCAGCGAGGTCGGCAGCCGCTGGCTGCTGGACCGCGTGCCCGGCCTGAAGGCGGAAGGCGTCAGCGGTGCGCTGGTGGGCGACTTCGAGGTCGAGCACCTGATGTTCCGCTGGGGCCGCCAGCAGGTGGATGTCGACGGCCTGGCCTGGCGTGGCCCGGCCCTGGACCTGCCACCCGCCGCCCGCCTCTTCGACACCTCAGCCTGGACGCTCAGCCTGGCCGAACTGCGTGCCCGCCGCCTGCACTATCGCAGCGACGAGCCCGAAAGCGGCCCGCTGCGTCTGCCCGCCGAGCTGAGCCTGCCCCTGACCCTCGATCTGGCCCGGCTGCAGATCGACCGGCTGGAGCTGGACAGCCTGCCCGGCCGGCCGATCGAGGGCCTGCAGGCCCGCCTGCACCTGGGCGGCGGCCCGGCAGCCGAACATCAGGTCGATGCCCTGGCCCTGCAATGGGACCGCCTCACCGCCCAGGGCCAGGCCAGGCTGACTGCCGCCGCCCCGCTGCGCCTGGATGCCCAGCTGGGGCTGGCCAGCAAGGCGCTGGCGTCCGACCCGGCGCTGCCGGCGTGGCAGGCCCTGGTCCACGCCAGCGGGCCGCTGGCCGACTTCGGCCTGAACCTGAAGCTCCAGGCCCTGGGCCAGCAGCTGGAGGCACGGGCCCAGATCCAGCCCGAGGCCCGCCTGCCGCTGCGCGAGCTGGTCGCCAGCCTGCAGGGCCTGGACCTCTCCGCCCTGGCCAGCGGGCTGCCCCAGACCGCACTGAGTGGCCAGATCGATGCCCGATTGCAGGCGCTGGCAGCGGCTCCGTCGACCTCCTCGGCCCAGCCTGTACCGCCGGCCAAGCCGGGTGGACCGGCGGCCAGGCCGGCGCTGCCGGCGGCGGCCCCTGCCAGCATCACCGCCCTGTCGCTGCGGGCCCAGCTGCAGAACGCCCGCCCGGCCCGCCTCGACCAGGGCGGCCTGCCGCTGAGCAGCCTGCAGGTCGAGGCCCGCACCGATCCGGCCAGCCTGGCCGAGACGGCCCTGCAGGGCCGGGTGGAGCACCTGGCGCTGGATCTGGCCGGCAACCTCGCCGCGTCCGTGCCGGCCGGGCCCCGTGCCACGACCACCACCACGACGACGACAGGGTCGCGTCCGGCGGCGGGCACGTCGGCACCGACATCGACCTCCTCGCCTCGCCTTGCGGCCGGCCAGGTCCGCGGCCAGGGCCACTGGCGCATCGCCCAGGGCCGGCTGCTGCTGGAAGCCGAGGCCCGGGTCGAGGATCTGCAGCCCGCCCTGCTCGACCAGCGCGCCCCGGCCCTGGTGGTGAGCGGGCCCTTCACCCTGGCACTGGACCAGCCGCTGGATCGCAGCCTGCCGGCATCCACTGCGACCCGACCTGCAGCAGCACCTCCGCCCATCGGCGCGGCATCGGCCGCCGCGCCGATGGTGGGAGATCCGCACCACGCCCGCCTGCGCTTGAGCCTGGACATGGGCGGCCGCCTGGCC
>JBJOKP010000339.1:0-4127 GCA_046046045.1 Pseudomonadota bacterium
TTGTAGAGCCTGCTGCGCCAGCCCTCGCCCTTCTTGGTGACCGCCAGCCCCGTGGGCACCACCGGCCGCAGCGTCCTGCCCGCCGGCAGCACGGCCTTGCCGCCCAGGTCGTTGAAGATGCCGGGCGCCTGTGCATCGGTGTAGGTCGGGTAGTCGGCCGGGCCGCGGCTACGGGTGGCGCAGCCGGTGGCGGCCAGCACGGCGGCAATGAGGGCGGTGGCGGTGGCCAGGGGACGAAGTCGGGTCATGGGCTGTGCCTCGGGAGGGTCTGGTTGAGTGAAGGGGAATGAAGCGTGGGATGGGGCCTTGCCGGATTGGCACGCGCCGGCTCACCGCGTGCCGTCGGTGCGGGCCGCCGTGCGGGCCGGACCCAGCTGCAGCGGGCGCCAGTCGCCCACCGGGATGAAGGGCGCCCAGAAGTAGGGGTGCGCGGTGGCGGGGTTGGCGCGGATCACGTCCTGCGCCGACCGCAGCGCCTGGGCCCGGCCCTCACCCTGCTGCAGGCGGCGGTAGTACTCGCCCATGAGCTGCTCGGTGGCGGCGTCGTTCACGCTCCACAGCGAGACCAGCTGGCTCTGTGCGCCAGCCAGCACCAGGGCGCGGCGCAGGCCGTACACGCCCTCGCCGTTGGCCACGTCGCCGGTGCCGGTCTGGCAGGCCGAGAGCACCACCAGCTGGGTGCCCTGCAGGTCGAGCTGGGCGGCCTCGGCAGCGGTGAGGATGCCGTCCTCGCCGCCCTCCGAGCGGCGCTGGTTGGCACCGGCCAGGGCCAGGCCCGAACGCAGCAGGGGGTTCTCGCCCAGGCCCTCGCGGCGCTTGGCGACGGGTGCCGCATCGTCGGTTTCCACGACACGCGTCTTGCCCATGGCCACGCCGCGCTGGCCTGCCGCCGCACCAGCCTGCGGTAGCTCGTCCAGGAAAAAGCCGTGCGTTGCGATGTGCAGGATGCCGGGGCCGTGCACCTGCTTGAGGCGCGCTTCGGTGGCGGCCGCACCGGTGGCGACCTGTTCGGCCGGCAGCTTGAACAGCTGGCGCAGCAGCGTGGCCTCGCCCGCGGTGCCGGGCAGGGGGCTGAAGGACATGCCCGAGCGGTCCAGCGCGGCGGCGCGCTGGTTGGCCGGGGCGGCAGCTGCCGTGGTGCTCACCTGGGTGGGCGCGGCCTGGCCCTGGCCGGTCTGGTTGTAGTCCGGGTTGGCCATCACGGTGATGCCGCTGCGCGGCGCGGCGCTGTTGTCCTGCAGCTTTAGCAGGTCACGCCCGCTGGAGAGGTAGCTCAGCGCAAAGCGCTCGCCCAGGTAGCGTTTCTCGTCGTCCACCAGCGCGGCCAGCGGCACCAGGTTGAGCGCACCGTCGGGCGACAGCAGCACCTGCCCGGGCTGCGGCTGCAGCTTCGCCAGGGGCGCCAGAAGCGGCTGCATCACCAGGCGGTGCAGCTCGCGCGCCGCAGCCGGGCGCGGGTCGCCCACGGGCCGCAGTAACTGCTGCTGCAGGCTTTGCGTGGCCGCCTCGATGGTGTCGGCCGGGCCCAGGTCCACCACCTCGGGCGGGCGGTCGCGGGTGATCAGGTAGGCTGCGTAGCGGGGGGAGCCCCATTTGTCCTTGCCTTTCTTGCCCTTGGGGTTGAAGGGCTCGTAGCGGGTCCATTCGATAAGCACGTCGCGGGCCCCCAGGGCCGCCTGCACGCGTTGCAGCGTCACCGGTTGCACGGCCTGCTGGAAGCTGCGGCTGCGGTTGGCCAGATCGGTCTCCAGGCGGGCTTCTTCCTCGGCCAGGTTGGCTAATTGCTGATTCCAAGCTGCAGGGTCCTTGGCGTCCGACCCGGCTAGGCTCAGCTCGCTGCGACGGGCCACCACCTTCTGCCACTGCGTATACACAGCCTGACCGGGGGCGTCCAGCTGCTGACGCAGCCGTCCCTGCGCATCGGCCGTGGCATCCAGCACCCGGCCCTTGAGCTGCAGGACGGCCGCAGCTCCCAGGGCACGCGCTGCGGGTGCCGGGTCGGCCAGTGAGTAGCTCACATCCGAGCTGTGACCCAGGGTGGCCAGATACTGGCGCCGCCGTTCCTCGGTACCACTCTGCACCAGGCGTGTGATGTTGACTTCTGTGATGCTGAGTGCACGGGCCAACTGTGGTAGGGCCAGGGGCAATTTGTCCTGAGCCCAATGCAAGATTGCTAGGTTGTTCAGGGTTGTTTCAGTGTCCGGATGATCGGCCCCAAGGGCCTTTTCGTAGACGGCCAGCGCGCGCAGAAAGAGCGGCTCGGCCTTGTCGTAGGCGCCAGTGGATATGTACAGGCTCGCCAGGTTATTCAGTCTGGCTGCGGTGTGCCGGTGATCAGCCCCCTGGGCCTTTTCAGTGACGGCCAGCGCGCGTAGGTACAGCGGCTCGGCCTTGGTGTAGTCGCCGGTGACTTCGTACAGGCCCGCCAGGTTGTTTAGGCTGGTCGCGGTGGTTGGGTGATCCACCCCCAAAGCCTTTTCTCGGATGGCCAGCGCGCGCAAGTACAGCGATCTGGCCTTGGTGTAGTCGCCAGTGTCTCTGTATAGGCCCGCCAGATTGTTCAGCCAGGTCGCGGTGTCTGGGTGATCCGCCCCCAAGGCCTTTTCTGTGATGGCAAGCGCGCGTAAATACAGCGGCTCGGCCTTGGCGTAGGCGCCAGTGTCGCTGTACAGGTCCGCCAGGTTGTTTAGGCTGGTCGCGGTGTCTGGGTGATTAGCCCCCAAGGCCTTTTCATTGATGGCCAGCGCGCGTAAGTAAAGCGGCTCGGCTTTGGCGTAGTCGCCGGTGTCGCTGTACAGGCCCGCCAGGTTGTTTAGGCTGGTCGCGGTGGCTAGGTGATCCGCCCCCAAGGCCTTTTCTTTGATGGCCAGTGCACGTAGGTACAGCGGCTCGGGCTTGGCATAGTCGCCGGTTTTTTGGTACAGGCTCGCTAGGTTGTTCAGGCTGGTCGCAGTGGCTGGCTGATCCGCCCCCAAGGCCTTTTCTGTGATGGCAAGCGCGCGTAAATACAGCGGCTCGGCCTTGACGTAGTCGCCGGTGTTTTCGTAAAGAGTTGCCAGGTTGTTCAGGGCAGTTGCGGTGTGTGGGTGATCGGCCCCAAGAGACTTTTCGTTGGTGGCCAGCGCGCGCAGAAAGAGCGGCTCGGCCTTGGTGTAGGCACCAGTGGCTTGGTACAGGTCCGCCAGGTTGCTCTGGCTGATTGCGGTGTCTGGGTGATCCGCCCCCAAGGCCTTATCTCGGATAGCAAGCGCGCGTAAGAACAGCAGCTCGGCCTTGCCATAGTCACCCGTTTCTCTGTACAGGCTCGCTAGGTTATTCAGGCTAGTCGCGGTGATTGGGTGATTGAGGCCGAGTGCCTTCTGGCGAAGTGCCAGGGCCTTCTCGGCGAGAGGGATGGCGTTGGCAGCGCGGCCCTGACCAGCGAGCTGGATGACCTGATCATTCAGTGCCTCTGCTTCGTAGATCGGGCTGATGGCCAGTGCCGGCGTCGCCGCGCAGGCCAGCGCAGCGGCCAGGGCCAGACTGTGCCAGGCGTGTTTGGGCAAGGGCATGGGATCCTCCCTGGGATCGTGGATGTGTGGGGCGTGGCGGCGGGCGTCGGCGCGCCCGGCAAGCGGGCACGCGGCGGCGCTGTCAGGGACCGGCTGATCAGCGGGCGGCCACCACCTCCAGGAACACGGACTGGGCGCCCCAGGGGCCTTCCTGCACGTCGCTTTCCACCGTGCGGGTGAGTGCGCCCGCGCGCATCAGCCGCTTGAGGGCGCTGGGGGAGGCGCCGACGTTGCGCATGCCGGCGTCGGTGAGGCCGGACATTGGGGTCTGCTGTTCGCTGGCGACGAAGAGCAGGGCGTCGGTGCCCGGGTTGTTCAGCCGGTACCAGGAGTTGTTCACCTCGTAGCTGGTGTTGGCTTCGATGCGGGCCTGGTCGTCGGTCATGCGGGCGGTGGGCCAGATGCGGTTGATGGCGAAGTTGGGGTCCACGTTCAGCACATAGCCGTACCAGGGCTTGCCGTCCTTGTTCTTGAGGGTGAAGGCCAGGCAGTCGTTGAACTGCACGTCCTTGCTGCTCAGGCTGGCCAGGGGCTTGGCGGGCAGGCGTTGCCAGCCGGCCGTGCTGGTGGCGCCAT
>JBJOKP010000340.1:0-4122 GCA_046046045.1 Pseudomonadota bacterium
GGTCGGGCCGATGAGCAGGATGTTGCTCTTGGAGAGCTCGACCTCCTCACCCTTGGCCTTGTGCTCGGCCATGTGGCGCAGGCGCTTGTAGTGGTTGTAGACCGCCACCGCGAGGATGCGCTTGGCGGCGTCCTGGCCGATGACGTATTGATCCAGCGTGGACTTGATCTCGGCGGGCACCGGCAGGTCGTTGCGACCGGCCTTGGCCTGCGGCTCGGCCGGCGGCACCTCATCACGGATGATGTCGTTGCACAGCTCGATGCATTCGTCGCAGATGAAGACCGACGGCCCGGCGATGAGCTTCTTCACCTCGTGCTGGCTCTTGCCGCAGAAGGAGCAGTAGAGCGTCTTTTCGCCGGTGGCGCCTTTTTTCTCGGGCATGGGTCGGCCTCGTGAAGGGCGTGTGGGGGGACGGATGCGGGCGGGGTGGGTCGCGCGGCGCCCGGGCTCAGCGCTCGGTGATCACCTTGTCGACCAGGCCGTAGGCGGCAGCCTCGTCGGCGGACATGAAGTAGTCGCGCTCGGTATCGTTCTGGATCTTGGGCAGCGGCTGACCGGTGCGGTCGGCCAGGATCTGGTTCAGCTGCTCGCGGGTCTTGAGGATCTCGCGCGCATGGATCTCGATGTCCGTGGCCTGACCCTGGGCACCACCCAGGGGCTGGTGGATCATGATCTTGGCGTTGGGCAGCGAGAAGCGCTTGCCCTTGGCTCCCGCGGCCAGCAGGAAGGCGCCCATGCTGGCGGCCAGGCCCATGCACAGGGTCGAGACTTGGGGCTTGATGAACTGCATGGTGTCGAAGATCGACAGGCCGGCGCTCACGCTGCCGCCCGGCGAATTGATGTACAGCGAGATGTCCTTGTCGGGGTTCTCGCTCTCTAGGAAGAGCAGCTGGGCCACCACCAGGTTGGCGCTCTGGTCGTTCACCGGGCCCACCAGGAAGATGATCCGCTCGCGCAGCAGGCGGCTGTAGATGTCGTAGGCGCGTTCACCGCGGCCCGACTGTTCGATGACGATGGGCACCATGCCCAGGTTCTGCGTGTCGATTGCGCTCATCTGTCTGCGCACCCGTGGCGGGCGCGCCCTTGCAAAGTCTGGAGTTTCGATTATGCGGGCTAGTGCATGGCCCCCGCCGGCGTGTCCTAGCTCACGCAGATGGCGCCAGACACCCTGAAAACAAAGGGGGCGCCTTGCGCCCCCCTGCACGTCAGGTCGCCTGGGCGACGTCTCAGGCGCTGGCGCCCATCAGCTCGTCGAAGGGCAGGGCCTTGTCCACGACCTTGGCCTTGGCCAGGACGAATTCGGTGACATTGGCCTCGATGACCACGGCCTCGACCTCGGCCACGCGCTGGCGGTCGCTCAGGTACCAGCGCACCACCTCGGCCGGCTTCTCGTAGCTCTGGGCCATGTCCTCGATGTGGGTGCGCACCTGGTCGGGCGTGGCGCCCAGGTTGTTGGCCCGCACCAGCTCAGCCAGCACCAGGCCGATGCGCACACGCTTCTCGGCCTGCTGGGTGAAGAGCTCGGCCGGGATCGGCGCCTTGTCCGCATCCTTCACGCCGCGCTGCTTGAGGTCCTCGCGGGCGCTGGCCACGAGGCGCTCGACCTCGTTGTCCACCAGGGCCTTGGGCACGTCGAAGCTGGCGGCGGTCTCGACCGCGGCCATCACGGCATTCTTGTTGCGGGCCGAGACGCGGAACTTGACCTCGCGCTCCAGGTTCTTCTTGATGTCGGCGCGCAGGCCCTCGACGCTGGCATCGGCGATGCCCAGGCTCTTGGCGAACTCGGCGTCCACCTCGGGCAGGTTCTGGGCTTCCAGCTTGGTCAGGGTGACGAGGAAATCGGCTTCCTTGCCGGCCACGTCCTTGCCGGCGTAGTCCTCGGGGAACTTGAGCGGGAAGGTCTTGGACTCGCCCGTCTTCATGCCTGTCACGGCCTGCTCGAACTCGGCCAGCATGCGGCCTTCGCCCAGCAGGAACTGGAAGCCGGTGGCCTTGCCGCCATCGAAGGGTTCACCGTCGATCTTGCCTTCGAAGTCGATGGTCACGCGGTCGCCGTCCACCGCCGCCTCGCCCTGGGCGCGCTGGCTGAAGGTGCGGCGCTGCTTGCGCAGGATGTCCAGGGTGCGGTCGATCGCGGCCTCGGTCACCTCGGTGCTGACACGCTCGATCTCCAGGGTGGAGAGGTCGGCCACCTGCACCTCGGGATAGACCTCGAAGGTGGCGTCGAAATGCACCTGGCCCTCGGCGGCTCCATCCTTCTCGCTGATGCGCGGCGTGCCGGCCACGCGCAGCTGAGCCTCGTTGGCGGCCACGGCAAAGGCGGCGCCCACCTTGTCGTTCATCACCTCGTACTGCACCGAATAGCCGTAGCGCTGGGCCACCACGCCCATGGGCACCTTGCCCGGGCGGAAGCCGTCGGCCTTGACCGTGCGGGCCAGCTTCTTCAGCCTGGCCTCGACTTCGTTCTTGATCTCGTCGGCCGACAAGGTCAGCGTGATGCGGCGCTCGAGCTTCTCGAGGGTCTCCACAGTAACAGCCATGATGATTCTTTCGAGGGAAATGAAGAGGTTGCTGGTGCGCGGGGCCGGACTCGAACCGGCACGCCCGTGAAGGCGTCAGGACCTAAACCTGGTGCGTCTACCAATTTCGCCACCCGCGCTGGCAATCCGATGGCGGGAGCAAAGCTCCCGCCCGAAAACAACAGGGGGAGTCAGAGAGACTCCCCCCGGGGCGATCCTTGGGGCGCGTATTCTAGCCAGCCGCCGGGGCCTCCCCGCCCGGTCGTTTTACCCGGAACCAGGCGGCATACATCGCCGGCAGGGCCAGCAGGGTCAGCGCCGTCGCCACGATCAGCCCGCCCATGATGGCCACGGCCATCGGCCCCCAGAACACGCTGCGCGAGAGCGGGATCATGGCCAGCACCGCCGCCGCGGCCGTCAGCACGATGGGGCGCAACCGCCGCACCGCCGCCTCGACCACGGCGTCCCAGGTCGGCACGCCGCGCTCGCGGTCCTGCTCGATCTGGTCGATCAGAATGACCGAGTTGCGCATGATCATGCCCAGGAGGGCGATGAAGCCCAGCAGCGCCACGAAGCCGAAGGGGCGGTTCAGCAGCAGCAGGGCGCCGGCCACCCCGGCGATGCCCAGCGGCCCGGTCAGGAAGACCAGCATGGCGCGCGAGAAGCTCTGCAGCTGCAGCATCAGCAGGGTGAAGATGATGAAGAGCATGAGGGGCACGCCCGCGGCGATCGAGCCCTGGCCCTTGGAGCTTTCCTCCACCGCGCCGGCGATCTGGATCTTGTAGCCAGTGGGCAGCTGGGCCTGCAGCGTCTGCAGCTCGGGCCAGACCTGGGCGGTCACGGTCGCGCCCTGCAGGCCTTCCACCACGTCGCCCTGCACGGTGACGGCGTAGTTGCGGCCTTCACGCCACAGCACCCCGGGCTCGAAGCCCTGGCGCACCTTGGCCACCTGGCTCAGCGGCACGGCGCGGCCGCTGCTGGTGGCCACATAGGTCTGGCCCAGCTGCTCCAGCGCGGCGCGTTCACCCTCAGGCTGGCGCAGCACGATGTCCACCAGCTTGTCGCCCTCGCGGTACTGGCCCACGGTGCTGCCGCTCAGCAGCACCCGGGTGGCCTGGGCGATGGACTGGCTGCTCACGCCCAGGGCGCGCGCCTTGTCCTGGTCGATCTCCAGCACCAGGGTCTTGACCGATTCGTTCCAGTTGTCGTTCACCCCGCGCATGTTGGGGTTGGCGCGCAGGATCTCCTTGGCCTGGTCGGCCCAGTGGCGCACCACCGCGGCCTCGGGCCCGACGACCCGGAACTGCACCGGATAGGGCACGGGCGGGCCGTTGGGCAGCAGCTTCACCCGGGTGCGCACCTCGGGGAACTCGCGCGCCAGCAGCTCGGGCAGCATCATGCGCAGGCGCTCGCGGGCGGCCAGGTCGCTGGCCAGCACGATGGTCTGGCTGACATTGCTCTGCGGAAAGATCTGGTCCAGCGGCAGGTAGAAGCGCGGCACGCCGCTGCCCACCCAGGTGGTGACGCTGGCCACGCCGGCCTCCTGGGCGATGCGGGCCTCGAAGCGGCGCGCCACCTCCTCGCTGCGGCGCACCGTCGTGCC
>JBJOKP010000341.1:0-4100 GCA_046046045.1 Pseudomonadota bacterium
CGAGGCCATCGACGAGGAGCCGTTGGACTCGGTGATCTCCGACACCACGCGGATGGTGTAGGCGAAGTCTTCCTTGTTGGGCAGCAGCGGCACCAGGGCGCGCTTGGCCAGGCGGCCGTGGCCGGTTTCGCGACGCTTGGTCGAACCCATGCGACCCACTTCGCCGGTGGCGAAGGGAGGCATGTTGTAGTGGAACAGGAAGGTGTCGCGGAAGTCACCGGCCAGCGCGTCGATGCGCTGGGCGTCTTGGTCGGTGCCCAGGGTGGCGATCACCAGGGCCTGGGTTTCGCCACGCGTGAACAGGGCCGAGCCGTGGGTGCGCGGCAGCACGCCGGTGCGGATCTCGATGGGGCGCACGGTGCGGGTGTCGCGGCCGTCGATGCGCGGCTCGCCGGCCAGGATCTGGCCACGCACGGTCTTGGCTTCGAGTTCGAACAGCAGGTTATCGACCTCGACGTTGTCGAAGGCCACGCCCTCGGCCGTCAGCGCGGCCTTGACCTCGCTGTAGGCGCTGCGGCAGGCCTGGGTACGGGCCTGCTTGTTGCGGATCTGGTAGGCCGCCTCGATCTTGGCCAGGCCCACTTCGGCCACCTTGGCGATCAGGGCCTCGTTCTTGGCCGCGGGCGACCACAGGCCGGCCTCGACCCAGCCGGGCTTGCCGGCGTCACGCACCAGCTCGTTGATGGCGGCGATGGCCACGCGGGCCTGCTCGTGGCCGTAGACCACGGCGCCCAGCATCACGTCTTCGGGCAACTGGTCGGCTTCGGATTCCACCATCAGCACGGCGGCCTCGGTGCCTGCCACGACCAGGTCGAGCTTGGAGCTCTTCAGCGCGGTCGGGCCCGGGTTGAGCACGTATTCACCGTTGACGTAACCCACGCGGGCCGCGCCCACCGGGCCGTTGAAGGGGATGCCGGAGATGGCCAGGGCGGCGGACGAACCGATCAGCGCGGCGATGTCGGCCGAGACCTCGGGGTTCAGCGAGAGCACGTGCACGACCACGTGCACCTCGTTGTAGAAGCCCTCGGGGAAGAGCGGGCGCAGCGGGCGGTCGATCAGGCGGCTGGTCAGCACTTCGAGTTCGCTGGGCTTGGCCTCGCGCTTGAAGAAGCTGCCCGGGATCTTGCCGGCGGCGTAGGTCTTCTCGATGTAGTCGACGGTCAGGGGGAAGAAGTCCTGGCCCGGCTTGGCGCTCTTGGCGCCCACCACGGTGGCCAGCACCACGGTGTCGTCCATGCTCACCAGCACGGCGCCGGAGGCCTGACGCGAAACCTCGCCGGTCTCGAGCGTGACCTGATGCGAACCCCACTGGAAGGTCTTGGTGACTTTGTTGAACAGACTCATTGCGGTCTCCTCGTGCATTGCGGCGCCATGTCGCCGCGATTCAGATGGGCATCCCGAAGAAGCCGGGATGCGGCATGCGGACAGGCCGGGGCGTGGCGCAATGCCATTCCAGCGCGGTTGCGGTCATCGACCGACCGTGGCGGCAACCGCCCTGGAATGACACAGCAGCGCGCACGGCGGGCTGTTCCGGCAGACGGAAGATCCGGCTCATGGCGCCGGCTTCCGTGTGGACCATGAAGACAAAAAGCCTGTCCCGGTCATGACCCAGACAGGCTTTGTGCATCGTGGCCCGGTTTACTTGCGCAGGCCGAGCTTGGCGATCAGCGCGGTGTAGCGGTCAGCGTCCTTGGTCTTGAGGTAGTCCAGCAGCTTGCGGCGGCGGCTCACCATGCGCAGCAGGCCGCGGCGACCGTGGTGGTCCTTGGCGTTGGCCTTGAAGTGCGGGGTCAGGGCGTTGATGCGGGCAGTCAGCAGGGCGACTTGCACTTCGGGCGAGCCGGTGTCGGCGGCGCCGCGGGCATTGGCCTCGATGATGGCGGCCTTGTTCAGATCGGACATGACGATTTCCTGGTTGGAATCGAAACCGCCAGCTCGGGCCAGGCGTCCATGCAGACGACCCGGCGGCCTGCCACGGTTTCGGTGTGAGGACTTGCGGACGCGGGTGAAACCGACCTGCGCCGTGCGAGGATTCCGGTGCGCCCACCCAGAGGGCCAGCACGCCGAAGCCCGCCATTATAGGCGGTCGCCGCAGGGGCCGGCGAGCACCGTCCGAGGCCGCGGCCTTTCGGTCGCCCCGCCCGGGCAGTCACATCGGCAACTGCCCAGGCAAGCGACCCGCACACTGCTCAGCCCGCCAGCGCCCGGCGCAGGCGGGCCGCGCCTTCCTCCAGCCGGCCCAGATGCTGGGTGGCGAAGCACCAGCGCAGCCAGCCCTCCCCCACCGGGCCGAAGGCGATGCCGGGCGCCAGGCCCAGGCCCTGCTCGGCCACCAGGCGCTTGGCCAGGGCGAGCGAATCACGCTCGCCCTCCACCCGGAAGAAGGCGTACATGGCCCCCGGCGGCGGCGACACCTGCACCCGCGGAATGCCCTGCAGCGCCTGCACCAGCATGTCGCGGCACTGGCGCAGGTGGGCCTGCAGCTGCGGCACGCTGTGCGCCGCCTCACCCACCGCGGCCAGGCCGGCACGCTGCACGAAGACCGGCGCACACGAGGTGTTGAACTCGATCAGCTTGCCCACCTGCACGATCAGGTCAGCCGGGCCGATCAGGTTGCCCAGGCGCCAGCCCGTCATCAGGAAGCTCTTCGAGAAGCTGTGCACCACCACCACCCGGTCCTCGGGCTCGATCAGGTCCAGAAAGCTCGGCGCCGCGGGCGGCACCGGTGCCGTGCTGCCGACCCCACCGACCGCGCCACCCGCATCGGCCTCGCCGAAGTAGAGCCGCTCGTACACCTCGTCGGCCAGGATCCAGGTGCCGGTGCGCCGGCAATGCTCCAGCAGCACCTGCTGCTCGGCACGGGTCAGCGTCCAGCCCGTGGGGTTGTTGGGCGAATTCACCACCAGCACCTTGGTGTCGGGCGTGATGGCGGCCAGCAGCGCCGCCAGGTCCAGCCGCCAGCGCCCGCCGGCATCCGGCTGCAGGCTCACCTGCACCACCTGCGCGCCCATCACCGTGGGCTGGGCGATGAGGTTGGGCCACACCGGCACCACGGCCACCACGCGGTCGCCCGCATCCACCAGCAGCTGCTGCACCAGCATCAGCGCACTCACCCCCGAGGAGGTGATGACGATGCGCTCCGGCCCCACCGGCCGGTGCAGCCTGCTCACATAGTCGGCCACCGCCTGGCGCAGCTCCGGCAGGCCGAAGTTGTGCGAGTAGTAGGTCTCCCCCGCCTCGATGGACGCGATGGCCGCCTGCTTCACCAGCGGCGCCGTGGGCGCATCACTCTCGCCGAACCAGAAGGGCAGCACATCGGGCCGGCCCATGCCGGCATTGGCCACTTCACGGATGCGGGAAGCGGCGAGTTCGCTGACGGTGAGGCGCATGGTGGCAAGGAGGGGTGTTGGGAGCGTTTCACTGTACGCGACTGATGGAGAGGCATTCCCACACCAAGAGGTAGCGGTCAACCATCCAGCCAGTTCTCCACCACCAGGCCCGGCACCCGTTCGAACTCACGCACGTTGTCGGTGACCAGGGTCGCCCCGCCACTCAGCGCCTGAGCGGCAATCCACAGGTCGTTGGCGCCGATGGGCGTGCCCCGTCGTTCGAGATGGGAGCGGATCTGGCCGTAGGCCTTGGCAGTTTCTGCATCGATGCCCAGCAAGGGCAGGCGACGAGTGAGTTCGGCGAGGCGCTCGCGGTTGCGCTGCGCATAGGCACTTTTCTCGGCACCAGATTCGAGCTCACCCAGCACGACGGCGGAAAGCCGCAGAGCAGCCAACGGCGTGGCCTCAAGCCGCGCCCTCACGGCAGGATGACCCTTGAGCGCCGCAATCAGGATATTGGTGTCGAGCAGGTAGAGCGAGGCCACCGCTCACTCGCTCAGGTCAGCGACCGCTTCCGCCGCCGGGTCAGCCGGCGCCTGCAGGTCGATCTCGGCAGCGTCGGGCCAAAAGTCCCGGAAGGCATCGGCCGCGACGCGAGGCTGGTCGGGCACAAGGCGGGCCACGACACGGCCGTGGCGGGTGACGGCGATTTCATTGCCAGCCTCCACTTCGGCCAGCAACGCAGAAAAACTGCTCTTGGCTTCGACGACC
>JBJOKP010000342.1:0-4090 GCA_046046045.1 Pseudomonadota bacterium
GGTGCTGCGGATCGAAGACCAGCAGCACCCGCCAGTCGGCCGGCAGGTCCAGGCGGCTGAGCAGGGGGGCAGGGCCCTGGGCGCTGGGGCCGCCGTCCAGCAGCAGGCCGCCCAGGTCGAAGCCGGCAATGCCCACGCCCGAGCGCAGGCCGCGGCCGGTGATGCGGGCCAGCTCCAGGGTGCTGAGGGCCAGGCCCTGCCACTGCGCCCAGGCGCGGCCCACGGCCAGGCCCAGCTGGGTTCCCGAGCCCAGGCCGGCATGGGCCGGCAGGGCGTCGGCCAGGTGCAGGTGCAGGGGGCGGCGCAGGCGGTCGAGCAGGGCAGGATCGGCTGCCTGGGCGCCGGCCTGGTCCTGGGCGGCCCGGTCCAGGGCGGCCTGACGCAGGCGATCGAGATGGGCGGCAGCGCGGGCGAGTTCGGCCCGGGCCAGCCCGGCGGGGATGTCGGCGGCGGCGCTGAAGCGGTCGCCCCCCGGCATCAACTCGTCGCCGGGGTCGGCGCCACCCGGGTAGGCGTCACCAATCTCGACCACCGTCTCCAGCCCGTCGATGACCAGGCCCAGGCTGCCGAAGCGCCGGCCCAGGCTGGCCGAGGGGTCGAGAAAGCCCAGGTGCAGGCGGCCAGGCGCGCTGACCCGCACGCCGGGGGCGACCGCGGATTCCGCGACCGGTGCAGGCGATGAGGGAGTGTCGACAGGGGCTGGGTGGAACACGGGCGTGGTGAGGGGCGAAGAAGGTGGCGAGGGCTGTGGCACGTGAGGCAGCAGGGACGGCGCAGCGTCGGGCGGACGGAGGTGACACAGTGTCCCGGTGCTGCAGCAGTCTCCGCCCCGGCCTGCCCCGCCGGCTTGGTGGAAGCCCGGGGGCGAGTGGCTGTCGGCGGACCGTCCGGCCCCGGGTCTGCGCCCATCGCGCCGGCCGGAGGGGCTTGTTAGCCTCGCCCCATGGTTGCAGATATCGTGCCTTTGCCCTGGCGCCGTGCGCTGGCCGTCTGGCGCCAGCTCGTCGCGGGCCTCTTTGGTCCATCTGGCATGGTGTGCCTGATCGCCCTGCTGAGTGCCGGCATGGCGCAGGCGGCCGGAACAGGCGGCGGCGTGGCCACGCTGGCCTTCATCACCAACCAGGGCTCGGACACGCTCAGCGTGCTGGACGTGGCGGCCCGCCGCGTGGTCAAGGAGATCCCGGTCGGCAAGGCCCCGGCGGGGGTGGCGGTGAGTGCGGCGGCCGGCCGCGCCTTCGTCACCAACCCGGGCGATCACAGCCTGAGCGTGATCGACCTGGCCAGCCTGGCCGAGGTGGCGCGCATCCCGGCCGGCCAGGGCGCCGTGGGTGTGGCCGTGGCGCCCGACGGCACGCGGGTCTATGTGGCTGACTGGTATGGCGGCGCGCTGCGGGTGATCGACGCCCGCAGCCTGGCCTTGGTGGCCAGCCTGGTGGTGGGCACGGCGCCGGCCGGCGTGGCGGTGTCGGCCGATGGCGCCCGGGTCTACGTGGCGGCGCGGGACGATGACGCCGTGGTCGAGGTGGACGCCCGCCGCCTGGCCGTGCTGCGCCGTCTGGGGGTGGGCAGCCATCCCTTTGCCATCGGCCTCTCGCCCGACGGCCGCCAGCTGCTGGCCCTCAATGTGCTGAGTGACGACGTCAGCGTGGTCGACCTGGCCAGCGGGCGCGAGCAGCGCCGCCAGCCCGTGGGCCTGGCGCCGTATGGCGTGGCCTTCCAGGCCGGAGTAAGCGGCAGCGCGGCCCTGGCCTGGGTGACCAACCAGCACGGCCAGAGCCTCTCGGCCCTCCCGCTGGGCGAGGCGGCGGTGCAGCCCGCCGCGGCCCAGCGCCGCATCGCCACGGCCGACTATCCCGAGGGCATCGCCTGGGTGGCGCCGGATGGGGTGTCGCCCGTCGCGGCCGGCGCGGGCGACCCCCCGCCGCTGGCCGGCATCTTGCTGGTGGTGAGCTGGATGGAGGATGCGGTGCAGCTCATCGACCCCGCCAGCGGCCGCGAGCTGGCCCGCATCGACGTGGGCCGCAACCCGCGCGGCTTCGGCGAGATGTTGTGGCGCCGCGCGCCCCGCGGCGCGTCCTTTCCTTCCGACCCCGACAAACGATGAATGGAGACAGGTTCCCGATCATGACCGCCCCCACATTTGCTCCTGCCCGCCGCCGCCTGGTGGCGCTGGCCAGCCTGGCCACCACCGTCGTGCTGGCCGGCGGCCTGGCAACGACCGCCGCCCTGGCCCACGGCCCGACCCGCCAGAAGGTGACCGAGACCATCACCATCAACGCCGCGCCCGAGGTGGTGTGGGCCAAGGTGAAGGACTTCGACGCCCTGCACACCTGGCATCCGGCGCTGGAATCGTCGACCGCCACCGAGGGCAACAAGGTGGGCTCGCTGCGCACCCTCAAGCTCAAGGGCGGTGGCCAGATCATCGAGGTGCTGGAGACCTTCCAGGAGGCCGACCGCAAGTTCAGCTACCGCATGAAGGACCCGGGCCCCGTGCCGGTGACCAACTATTCCTCCACCTTGCAGGTCAAGCCCGGCAGTGCCGCCGGCACCACCCTGGTGGAGTGGCGCGGCGCCTTCTACCGCGGCTTTCCCAACAACGATCCGCCGCCCGACAAGAACGACGAGGCCGCCGTGGCCGCCATCACCGGCATCTACAAGGCCGGCCTGGGCAACCTCAAGGCCCTGATCGAGAAGAAGTGAAGCAGCGCGCTCCGGCGGCCACCTGGCAGGCTGCCGGACGCCGTCGCGCCGCTCAGCCGCTTAGCCGCCGCCGCGAGGCGTGCGCTGCACGATGCGGCGCAGGTCGACCGCGCCGTCGTCGGGCATGAAGCCGCTGTCGCTGTCCGGGCCCAGGTATTTGGCCTGGTGCATGCGGGTGTCGGCCAGGGCCAGCAGGGCCTCGGTGGACAGGTAGTCCACCGGCCCGGTGGAGGCCACGCCGGCCGTCAGCCGCGTGCCGGGCAGGATCTCGGCCAGCTGGGCGTAGAGCCGGCGGCAGTAGAGGTTCATGGCGTCCAGCTCGCTGCAGTTCTGCAGCACGACGCAGAACTCGTCGCCGCCGTAGCGGAAGCTGCTGTCCTCGGTGCGCGAGATGGCGGCCACCGTGTCGCCCACCAGGCGCAGCACGCGGTCGCCGGCCACCGGGCCGTGCTGGTCGTTGTAGCGCTGGAAGTGGTCGATGTCGAAGAGCGCCACGCAGATCGGCTCGCGGCGCCGCTGGGCGGCCGCCAGGGCCTGGCCCAGCGTGTCTTCCAGGTGGCGGCGGTTGACCAGGCCGGTGAGCGGGTCGGTGCGGGCCAGGTCGACCAGCTGCTGGCTGCGCTCGCCCAGGCGGCGCTCCAGTTCGCTGATGCGGCCGGCCTGGCGCTCGTGGTGGGCGGCATGATCCTCGGCCACACCGCGCAGATAGGCCTCGACGAAGAGGCTGGTATCCAGGGTCTCCAGCTTGTCCAGCGCCGGCAGGGCGGCCTCGATGGTGGCGGTGTCCAGCAGCGGGCTGCTGGCGATGGCGCCACGCACCAGGGCCATGAGCTGGCGCAGGGCGGCCAGGTAGAAGGTGGGCTCCAGGCCCAGGCGCTTGTGCACCAGGCCCATGCGCAGGCGGTGGTTGACGTAGTCCAGGCCGTAGTGGCCCGAGACCAGGTCCATCACGTAGCGATGCAGGCTGCGGTGCAGGCGCTCCAGGGTGTCGGAGTCGCCGATCAGGCGGGCGGCATCACTCACCTGCACCAGGGCGGCGTAGAAGGCCCGGGTTAGGGCGTCGGCCTGGTGGGGAGCGAGGGCGACCTGGCAGGCCAGCAGGGCGGCTTCATCCGCCGCGGCCAGGCCGATCAGCCTCTTGCGGCGGCTGAGCTCGAAGTCGTCGATGCTGGCCTGCTCGCGCAGGCTGAGGTCGGTGATGGGCATGATGGGTCCGGTGAGCAAGTGTCGGACCCAGGGGCGCGGGGCGCCTGGTCACCGGCGTGACTCCGGCGCTGCCGCGCCGGGTGGGGCGGCGCGCGCCGTGGGGGCTGATTGTCGTGATCGATTCCAGCCTGCGCCATGCGGGTTGCCGCGGTCCCCGGGCGCAGACATCCACGACCGGGCGTCG
>JBJOKP010000343.1:0-4083 GCA_046046045.1 Pseudomonadota bacterium
CGCCAGGCAGGGTTCCTCGACCTCGCCGGGCAGGGCCCCGGCATGGTCGGCGCCTTCGTAGGCGGTCTCGGCGTCGTCGCCCTCCAGGGCGGCCAGGGCGGTGCGGCAGGC
This sequence comes from Pseudomonadota bacterium, assembly GCA_046046045.1. GTDB lineage: Bacteria > Pseudomonadota > Gammaproteobacteria > Burkholderiales > Burkholderiaceae_C > Sphaerotilus. The sequence continues at coordinate 112 of JBJOKP010000343.1, forward strand.
CAGCGGCAGCGGGCGTTGCATGCCCTCGGCCCAGGCGGCCATCAGGGTGTGGAGCTGGGTCTGCGCCTCCTCGGGCGGCAGCGGCTGCAGGGCCAGCATGCCGTCGCGTCCCACCAGCAGCTGGCCGGCCGCTTGGCCGCAGGCGCTGGCGGCGAGCAGGCGCACCCAGGCGTCGACCAGCTTCTCGGGCCGCGGCACGAACTTCTTCTTCACCTCCCGCAGCAGTCGCGAGGCGCCCAGGGTGATGGACAGCGCCGACGCCGGGGCGGTCGCGCCGGCCGCCCCGCGCAGGCCGTCGAGCCAGTCGCTCAGGGTCACGCCGGCATGGTTCAGGTGCAGGGCGCGGGCGGGCAGGGACTGGGGGTGCTGTTGATGAAACTCCTGCCAGGCCGCCAGCAGCGGCCGGGCCGCTTGCGCCAGGCTCTGCGCGGTGCGCGGCCCCAGCGGCCCCAGGGGCAGGCGGCCGCTGCCCTGCAGGCGGGCCAGGCGCGCCTGCAGGACCGCCTCCGGGCCGTGGTTAAGGCCCAGGTGAAGGCCCTGGTGCAGGACGGCCGGCGGATCGGCGATGAGCTCGTCGAGCAGCTGCCAGTCCTCCAGGCCGGCGATCTGGAAGGCCTCGTCGTCATCCGGCAACTCGCCCTTGTCGCGGAACTGCACGTGCAGCCGCTCGCGGAAGAAGGCCTGCACCGGATTGCGCAGGAAACGCGCCAGCCGCATGACGGTGAGCGGGGCGTCGCCGGTGTCGAAGGGCGGCAGGCTGTCGTCGTCGGCGGCGGCAGCAGCCGTGTCGGCCACAGGGGCGTCCTGATCGGTGTCCTGATGGGCTTCCTGGTGGGCGTCCCGCCACTCGTGGGCATGGGTGAACAGGGCGGTGGTGGCCTCGGCCGCCGGGGCCTGGACCGGGGCCTCGAAGTAGCGCCGGCTGAAGGGCTGCAGCGGGTGTTCGGTGGTGAGCTGGTGCAGCAGGCGCTCGGTGGCGTTGGGTGAGGCCGGCGTGCCGGCGGCATCCTCCGCGGCGCACCAGCCTGCGCCCAGGTAGTCGCGCAGCTGGGCCAGCAGCACCGAGGGCGGCTGTTCGCTGTTGTCACGCGGGCTGCGGCCGGCCCAGCTGAGGTACAGCACGCGGCCGGCCGAGAGCAGGGCCTCGAGCAGCAGGTAGCGGTCGTCGTCGCGGCGCGAGCGGTCGCCAGGGCGGGCCTGGCCGGGCAGGCCCAGCAGGTCGAAATCGCTGCGGCGGGTGGCGCGCGGGTAGTCGCCATCGTTCATGCCCAGCAGGCAGACCACCTCGAAGGGCACGGCGCGCAGGGGCATGAGGGTGCAGAAGGTGACGCCGCCGGCGAGGAAGCGCCGGCCGCTGCCCGGTGCGTCCAGGCCCTGCAGCCAGGCCTCGCGCAGCACCGCCACCGGCACGGCTTCTTCCGCATAGGCGGCGCTGTCGCAGGCTTCCAGCCAGTCGTCCAGGGCGCCGCGCAGGGCCGCCAGGGTGAGGCGCTCGCGTTCGTCGACCGGTTCGAACAGCGCCTCCAGCAGGGCGCGGCCACGCTCCACCCACTGCGTGGGGGTGGCCGGCTGCTGGGCCTGGCGCCACCAGTGGGTCAGGCCTTCCAGCAGGTCGGCCAGGGCACCCACGGCGCCGGCCTCCAGGCCGCCGACCTCGTCATGCGGCCAGATGGGCGCGAGGGGCGCGCCGTCCTGCCCACCACTGAACGCGGCGCCGCCGCCGGCCGTGCCCGGCGCGCCGGCGGCATACCCCAGCAGCAGGCGGCGCAGGCCGAACAGGGCGGTGTTCTGCTCGCCGCAGGCGCCCAGGCCCAGGCCGGCGCGCTGCTCACCATCCAGGCCCCAGCGCAGGCCGGCGCCTTCCATCCAGGCCGCCAGGCGCGGCAGGTCGGCGGCGTCCAGGCCGAAGCGGCGGGCCAGCGCCGGCACGTCCAGCAGGGCGCGCAATTCGGCCAGGCAGAAGCGCTGCTCGGGCGCGCGCAGCAGCCACTCCAGAGCCAGCACCAGCGGGTTGTGGCCGCGCTGGCGCAGGTCGGCAATCTCGAAGGGGATGTGGCGCGGGTCCTCGCGGCCCACCTGGCCGAAGACGGCGCGGATGGCCGGGGCGAAGAGCTCGATGTCGGGCACCATGACCACGATGTCGCGCGGCTCCAGCGCCTTCCCGCGGTGATCGGCGCCGGCCGCGGTTGAGGCCGCCAGCAGGGCCAGCAGCTGGTCGTGCAGCACCTCCACCTCGCGCTGGGCGCTGTGGGCGATGTGGAAGACGATGGAGCGGTCGGCCGCCGCCACCGGCAGGCGCGGATGTTCGTGCAGCGGCAGCAGGTCGCGGATGGCGCGCTGTACCTGCAGCAGCAGCGGCGGTGGGGCGTTGGCATCAAGCAGCGCGTCCTCGGCCTCGTCGAACAGGTCCAGCCGCGGCAGGCTGCCGTCAGCGCCGGCGTGGCGCAGGCGGGCGGTCTCGGCGTCGTCGAAGGCGTCGAGCTGGCGCATGAAGTCGCGGCCCTGGCGGCCCCAGGCGGCCAGCAGCGGATGGGCATGCAGGTGCATGGCCGCCAGGTCGACCTGGTGCAGGGCGGTGTTGTGGCGCGGGCGCAGGCGTGGCCGGGCCGGCGCCAGCAGTTCGCGGCCCTCGATGATGTCGGCCCAGTGGAAGCGGCAGGGGTTGGGCACGGCCAGCAGCACCTGGCTGCGGTCGGCCAGGGCGGCCAGGGCCTCCAGGGTCTGGCCGGGCAACTGGGCCGCGCCGAACAGCACCACCCGGCGCGGCAGCGGGCGCTGCGGCGCCTGGCCCTGGCGCAGGGCGGCGATGAAGCGGCGGTGCACCTCGGGCCGGGTGGCGACGCGTTCGTCGGCGTCCAGCCCGGCCAGCACGGCGCGCCAGAGCGCCGGCTGCCAGCGCTGCTCGGACGGCAAAGGCGCGGGCGCGCCGGGGCGGCCGATGAGGTCGCGTCCTTCGGCCCAGTCGGCCAGCCAGTCGGCCCGGTAGACCTGGTACTGGTCGAACAGGTCGGCCAGGCGCTGGGCCAGCTGCAGGCGCCGGTCGAGGTCGGCCGGGTCGCGCAGGAAGCCAGCCACCGGCGCAAACTCGGGCTGCTCGCCCAGCGCGGGCAGCAGGTGCATGAGGCGCCAGGTGAGGGCGTCCTTGTCCAGGGCCGAGCGGCTGGGCAGGTCGCCCAGCATCTGGCGATAGCTGCGCCACAGGAAACGCGCCGGCAGCTCCACCCGGGTCGCGGCGCAGACGCCGGCGCCACCGGCGCCCGCCAGGGCCATCTTCAGCCACTCAGCCGCGCCTATGCTCTGCACCAGCAGCACCTCCTCCTCCAGCGGCGCCAGCGGATGGCGGGCCAGCCAGCCGGCCACGGCATCGCGCAGGGCCTCCAGCCGGTTGCCATGCAGGATGACGAGGCCGGGCGGGATGGCGGCGGGAACGGGAGCAGGAACAGAAGCGGGAATTGGGCGGGGCGAGGCCGGCAGGGCGACCTCGCCGCCGGGGCTGGCGGCATGCGGCATGGCGCCACTCTAGCCGGCCGCAGGCTCGTGGCATGAGCCTGTGATCAAGGGCCGGCGGGCCCTGCCGCGGTCAGTCTCAGGCCGGTGCGGTCCAGCTGGCCTGCAGCGAGGGGCGGGTGCTGAACTGCTCGTTCCAGTGCGAGACCAGCGGGTAGCGGGCGCGCCAGGCCAGGGTGTCGAAGCGCAGGTCCAGATACCAGAGGGCGCAGGCCAGGCTCAGGGTGCCCAGGTGCACGTCCTGGGTGAGGGCCAGTTCGCCGCGTTCCAGGGCGGTCAGCGAGGTCTCGATCTTGTCGAGCTGGCCGGCCTGCCAGTCGGGCCAGCGCAGTTCCTCGGGCCGGGCGATCTGTTCGTAGCGCACCAGCAGGGCGGCGTCGAGCATGCCGTCGGCCAGGGCCTGCAGGGTGAGCACGTTCCAGCGGGCCTCGCCACTGGCGGGCAGGATGCGGCCGGCACCGTAGC
>JBJOKP010000344.1:0-4051 GCA_046046045.1 Pseudomonadota bacterium
GTGCCCATCAAGGTGGGCAACGAGGTGATCGGCGCGGTGGGCGTGGGCGGTGCGCCCGGCGGCCACCTGGACGAGCAGTGCGCCACCGCCGGCATCGACAAGGTCAAGGAGCAGCTGAAGTGAGACCCGGCGCAGCCGCAGCCGCCGTCATGCTGGGTGCCGCCCTGCTGCTGGGCACCGGCCCGGCCGCCGCCCAGCTGGCGCCCACGGCGAGCGAGGTCGCCGCCTACAGCGGCCTGCACGCCGCCGCGCACAAGGGCGACCTGGCCAGGCTGCGCCAGCTCATCGCCGCCGGTGCGCCGGTGAATGCGCGCGACGGCTACGGCCGCACACCCCTGCACGTGGCCACCTTCGCGCGCCAGCGCGAGGTCATCCGCGCCCTGGCCGCGGCCGGCGCCGACCACGGCCTGCTCGAAGCCGACCGCTACGACGCCGTCACCATCGCCGCCGTGGCGGACGACGAGGAGACGCTGCGTGTGCTGCTCGGCCTGGGTGCGAGCGCCAGGCTCGTCACCAGCCGCTACGACGGCACCGCACTGATTGCCGCCGCCCACCTGGGCCACGACGGCGTGGTGCGCCAGCTCATCGCCGCCGGCGCGCCGCTGGACCATGTCAACAACCTGCACTGGACGGCGGTGATCGAGTCCATCGTGCTGGGCAACGGCCAGGCACGCCACCAGGCCGTGCTGCGCGCCCTGCTGGACGCCGGTGCCAGCACCGAGCTGGCCGACGCCCAGGGCCGCCTGCCGCTGGAACTCGCCCGCTCGCGCGGCTACGACGCCATGGCCAGGCTCATCAGCCAGGCCGCGGCAGCGCGGCGCGGCAAGCCGCCGGGCTGACGACGCGCCGTCAATGCCGCAGCAGGCTGTCCAGGGTGTCGACCACCTCGGCCCAGTCGGCATCGTCGGCCACACCGCTGGCCAGCAGCTCGGCCTGGGCGGGCGACCAGAACGGCGCCTCGGCCAGGCGCAGGTGGCTGGGCAGCGGACGATGGCTGCTGATGAAGGCCTCGACGGCCGCAGGCTCCTCGGGCAGGCCGAGTTGGGCGAACAGCTGGCTCAGGCTGTGGGTGTGGGCGTGCATGCAAGCTCCTGGTGGGCCGGGTGCGACGTTACGGCGACATGGCGCCATGAACAGCAACAAGGATCGCAGGCTAGGGCAGATCGCCACGCCACGCTGCCGCCGTACCCGTACCCTGGGCAGCCGGCAGGGCCAAGCCGACGACGTCCAGCCACCAGCCCAGCAGGGCCCACACGGCCAGGGCCAGGTGCACGCCCAGCAGGGCCGCAGCGCCCCACTGGGCGATGGCGCTGCCCAGGCCCAGCACGAGGGCCGGCGACAGCAGCAGGCCCAGCGCGGCGCATGGCGGCCGGAGCGTCCCGCGCGGCGCGGCCACGGCTGCTGCGGGGCGACGAGGTGGCGACCCGTCCGCGTCACCCAGGCCGTCAGGCATGCCCGGGGCGAGTCCGTGCCGCAACAGCGCCCCGGCCCAGGCCAGACTCCAGGCCGCCCCCTGGCACAGGCCCAGCAGCAGCAGGCCGGTCGACGGCTGCGGCCACGCTCCCCACAGGCACACGCCGGCCAGCATCAGCATGGCCACGCCGACGGCCTGACGCGCCTGGCCCGGCACATGTTCCGGCCTCCGGGCCGATGCCGCCACCAGGATCAGCGCCGGCAGCAGCATGGCGGCCAGGTGCAGGCCGGCCAGCACGTGGCCGGGCCCGACCGCGGTGCCCACCACGCCGCCTGCGCCGGACGCGCCTGCCGCACACCAGGGCGCCATGGCCGGCAGGCTGGCCATCATGGGCAGCATCACCAGGGCTGCGGCCTGGCCGGGCCAGTGCCGCGGCGCCGGCCAGCGCCAGCCCTGCGGTCCATGGCCCACCAGCGGCAGTGAACAGTCGAACAAGCCGGCCCGGCATGCCCCCGGTTGTGACACCCTGGCCGGCACCAGGGCAGCCAGCAGCAGGGCGCAGGGCAGCAGCAGCCAGGCGGACTGACCGGCCACCAGGGTTGCCCAGGCCAGCACCGCACCGGCACAGGCCGGCAGGATGGGTGTGCCGGTCAGGCGGCCCGGTGCGCCACGCCGCAAGGCCCGCACCGCCAACGACGCCAGCACCAGCAGCGCCGCCCAGGCCAGCGCCAGCCCGGCCAGGCCGGCGCGGCCGGGCGGCCCGACGGTGAGCAGTGCGCAAGCCAGCGTGCCTGTGCCCAGCAGGCCGGCGCGCAGCCAGACCGCGCCGGGTGGCTGGCGCCGCGCCAGCGCCAGCCCCGCGCCGATGGCCAGCAGCCACAGCGCCATGGGCAGCACCCCGCCCGCCGTCTGCGGCCAGGCGGCAGCACCCAGTTCGCCCAGCGTGAGCCAGCCCGACAGCAGCAGCGCCCAGGCACACACCCGTGCAGCGCGCAGGCGCCAGGCGGCGGCCGACCCCGAAGCCGCAGCCATGTGCTCAGCCCGTCACGCCACGCCTGGCGCCACCGGGACGCGGTCAGCGGCCACGGTCACCGCAGCCTGATCCGCCCAGGCCGCCGGCCAGCGCAGCACGTGGCCGGTGCCGGCCTCGAAGCGGGCGATGTCCTCGGCGCTGTCGATGTCGACGCAAAAGCGCTTGTTGGGCGTGACGAAGGGCGCCGCCAGCTCGGGATGCGCCGCACGCCATTGCGGGCAGCCCACGTCCGTCTGCCCTGAAAGCATCTGCTCGCGCAGCTCGGTCGAGAAGATCAGAGGGTGGCCCGGCTCGCCGTCCACCTGCGGAAACACCATCAGGCTGCCCTCGGGCCGCTTCTTGTAGGCGCCGATGAGCTGGGTCATGTCCTGCGCGCCCAGCATGGGCTGGTCGGCCAGCACCACCAGCACGGCGTCGAGCTTGCCGCCCAGCGCCGCCAGGCCGACCCGCAGCGAGCTGGCCTGGCCGTCGTCCGGCCGCGGGTTGCGCACCACGGTGATGGGAAAGTCCTGCAGCGCCGGCTCGATGGCTTCGGCGTGATGGCCCAGCACCACCACCAGCTCGTCCACCCCGGCGCCCGACAGCGCGAAGAGCTGGCGGCGGATCAGCGCCACGCCGCCCAGCTCCAGCAGGCATTTGGGCCGGTGCCCCAGGCGCGCGCCCGCGCCGGCCGCCAGCACCACCGCACCCACCACCAGCCGGCTGTACAGGCCGCCGCCACCTTTCAACAGGCAACCCATCTCAGCCTCCGCAGCAGGACGACCTGGCGGCCACCACCGGCCGGGCCATCTCAAGCGCCAGCGCCGCACGTGCGGCGGCCATTTCCTCGGCGGCGGACAGGGCGGGCACCGGCGCCTCGACCGGCTTCACTGTCGATGCACCAACACCACCAGGCCCCCCACCCCCGCCACAACAGCTCGACACGGCCGCCTCGGCCTTGACCTCGGCGTCGGCCACGGGCCGGGGCGTCACCGCCACCGCTCCGCGCCGCTCGGCCACCACGGCGGCCAGCACCGACAGGGCGATCTCCTGCGGCGTGGTGGCCGCCATCGGGTAACCCGCCGGGGCGACAATGGCCGCCACCGCATCACCATCCGCGCCCCCGGCGACCAGCGACTGGCGCAGCACCCCGGCCTTGCGCGCGCTGGCGACAAACGACACCTGGCGCGCCTGCAGCGCCAGCGCCAGGCGCAGGCCCTGCACATCGCGCCGGCCCTGCGTGGCCACCACCACCCACGAGCCCGGCGCGATCAAGGGCGCAGCCTGGGCCGGGTCATCATCGGCCAGCACCTGGTCGGCATCCGGCCAGTCGGCGGCGTGGGCACCCTGCGCCACCACGGTGACGGCAAAACCAACGCGCGGCGCCAGCTGGGCCAGGCTCAGCGCCACCGGCGAGGCGCCGATGATGACCAGCCGCGCCGGCGGCACGATGGGGTCGACGAACAGCTCGACCGTGCCGCCGGAATGGCAGCTCATACCGAACTCCAGCACCTCGCCCAGCTCGCGCGGCTCGTTGGTTTCAGATGTGGGGGCGATGCGGATGACACGCGCCTTGCCATCGGCCAGCGCCAGCCGCACGGCCTTGTGCACCGCCGGCTGGGTGC
>JBJOKP010000345.1:0-4046 GCA_046046045.1 Pseudomonadota bacterium
AGGAACTGCAGCGGCTCACCCAGGCACATCGCGCCCACCAAGGGCAGCTGGCCGCCATGCAGGCGCGCCTGAGCCAGGCCGAGGAGACTCGGATGCATGTGGCGGCCTGGACCGTCCTGCTGCTGTTGGGCGGCTCAGCGGCGGTCTATGGCCTGGCCAGTGCCTGGCACAGGCTGCAGTGGCGGCGCCTGCGGCGCTTGCCCACCACCCTGCCCCATCGTGCCAGCCCAAGGGGCGATCAGGCCGCCACGGAGGAGCCGGCCTGGTTTCTCCACAAGAAGTCGACCGCACCGCTGCATGGGCCGGATCTCTCGCCCACGAGCGGCGACCAAGGTGGGATGGCCGCTGGTGGCGCTCCCGACCTGACAGCTAACCGGCGGACCTCTGTGCTCCCATCGGACCCAGGCATCCCCTTCGATGACTCTGCACTCACCCCACCGGCTGTCTCGGCGCCCAGTTCAAGCGGCCCGCGATCCCAGCCCAATCGCTGGGAAGGCAGCAGCTTTGGTCGCGGCACGCTGGATCCCGAGGTCGTGGCGCCCATCCGCGCGTCCATCGAAGCCGCCATCACCCAGGGCTATCACGGCTTTGCCGCCGCCGCGCTCGAACACTGCCTGGGCTCCCCCAGCGGCAAACACCCCTGGGCGCTGCTGAAGCTGCTGGAGATCTACCAGGTCCTGGGACAGCCAGACAACCATGACCGGGTCCGTGCCGAGATCGAAGCCCTGTTCAATCTCCAGGCGCCGGCCTACCGCGAAGGTGGGCCAAACCCGGGCTTGGCGGCGAACTGCGTCCACGCCAGCGCGGAAGCTGATGAACTCCTGGACCAGTGGCCGCCGGCCTGGACCGCCTGGCTGACCATCTGGCCCAGCGCGGCAGCGGCGAGCCATCTGGCCGGCTGGCTGCTGGCCCACCCCAGCCGGGGCAAGGTCATGGACACCGCCGAGGTGACCCGTCACCCGCGGCTGGATCTCCGCGAGTTCTACACCCTGCTCTTCCTGTACGAGGTGGCGCTGCTGCGCGACAACCCGGACGCCTCACCGGCGGTGCTGCCGGGGAGCCTGCCGCCGCTGTCAGCCGCTTGAGGCTGCGCGCCGGCAGGCGGCCGGCACCACACCTTCGATCAGGCCACGTTCAGGCGTGGGCGGCGCGCAGTTGCAGGGCGAATTGCTGCAGGCTGGCGATGCCGCTCTGCTCGGCCTTCTGGCACCAGGCCTGCAGGTCAGCCACCAGCTGTTCGGCTGACACGTTGGAGCGTGTCCACAGCTGGCGCAGTTCCTCGCGCATGGCCACCAGCTTGTCCAGCACCGGGCTCTGGGCGCGGGCTTCGGCCACTTCCAGCTTCACGGCCGCGGGGATCTTGTCGTCGTCACGGTGCAGCCAGCGGTGGGCCAGGCGCAGTTGGGCCCAGCGTTCCGTGCCCTGTTCGCCCTGGGCCTGCAGCTTGGACAGTTCAGCCGCACAGGCATGACGCAGGCCGCGCGCATAGGCGGCCATCACTTCGTAGCGGTTGGCGATCAGGGCCTCCAGCGTCTTGCCGTCGGCCACGGGTTTGATGGCACCCAGCTTGAGCTGCGGCGGCACCTTGCGCACCTTGGCCAGGCCCACCATCTCCATGCCGCGGATGTAGATCCAGCCGATGTCGAACTCGAAGGGCTTGACCGAGAACTTGGCCGAGGTGGGGTAGGTGTGGTGGTTGTTGTGCAGTTCCTCGCCGCCGATCAGGATGCCCCAGGGCGAGACATTGGTCGAGGCATCCGGCGCCTCGAAGTTGCGGTAGCCCCAGTAGTGGCCGATGCCGTTGATCACGCCGGTGGCCCACACCGGGATCCAGGCCATCTGAATGGCCCAGATGGTCAGGCCGATAGCCCCGAACAGGCTCACGTTGATGATGAGCATCAGCCCCACGCCCTGCCAAGAGAAGCGGGTGTAGAGGTTGCGTTCGATCCAGTCATCCGGCGTGCCCAGGCCGTATTTGGTCAGCGTCTCGGCGTTCTTGGCCTCGGCGCGGTACAGCTCCACTCCGGTCAGCAGCAGGGCCTTGAGCCCGCGGGTCTGCGGGCTGTGGGGATCGTCCACGGTCTCGCACTTGGCGTGATGCTTGCGATGCACCGCCACGAATTCCTTGGTGACCATGCCCGTGGTCAGCCACAGCCAGAAGCGGAAGAAATGCGAGGGAATCGCATGCAGCTCGAGCGACCGGTGTGCCTGGGCGCGATGCAGGAAGATGGTCACGCCGGCGATGGTGAGGTGGGTCACCACCAGGGTGAACGCCACGATCTGCCACGCGCCGGTGTCGAGCAGGCCATGGGCCAGCCACTCGATCAGGCCATTCCAGATCGACGGGAGTACGGTCATGAAGAACTTTCGCAGGAAGAAGGCGGGAGCGACAGGACATGCACAGGCCGGTCAGCGTCCCGCGACTGCGACCCCGTCCCCTGGGGGCAGGATTCTAGTGGCGCCCCCCCACCTCGGCATGAGGGATATCCGCCACGTCAGGCGCCCGCTTTCAAGTGGCAGGCACGCGCCGCCACACGGCGGCAAAAAATCCGTCGCTGCCGTGCAGATGGGGCCACAGGCGCAGGAAGCCATCCCGGCTCAGCCCGGCCGCGCCATCCACCTTCAGGCCGGTCAGCAGTTCGGCGACGTCCAGCCGCTCGAAGCCCTGGACCGTGGCCTCGAAGTCGCGGGCGATGACCTCGTTCTCGGCCTCCAGCAGGCTGCAGGTGGCGTACACCAGCCGGCCGCCCGGCTTGAGCAGGCGGGCCGCGCTGGCCAGGATGGCCTTCTGCTTGACCACCAGTTCCTCGATGGCGCGTGGCTGGTGGCGCCATTTCAGGTCTGGATTGCGGCGCAGCGTGCCCAGGCCGGAGCAGGGTGCATCGACCAGCACCCGGTCCAGCTTGCCCGAGAGGCGCTTGATGCGTTCGTCGCGCTCATGGGCAATCGCCACCGGGTAGACGTTGGACAGCCCGCTGCGCGCCAGCCGCGGCTTGAGCGCCGCCAGGCGGTGCGAGGACACATCAAACGCATAGAGCCGCCCGGTGTTGCGCATCATGGCGCCCAGGGCCAGGGTCTTGCCCCCGGCGCCGGCGCAGAAGTCGGCCACCATCTCGCCGCGGCGGGCCTCGGTCAGCAGGGCCAGGATCTGGCTGCCCTCGTCCTGCACCTCGATGTCGCCCTGCTCGAACTGGGGCGTGCGGTTCACCGGCGGCTTGCCGGGCAGGCGCAGGCCCCAGGGCGAATAGGGCGTCGCGCTGACCCGCCAGCCCAGCGCCTGCAGTTCAGCCTCCACCGTTTCACGCTTGGCCTTGTGGGTGTTGACGCGCAGGTCCAGCGCGGCCGACTGGGCCAGCGCCTGCACCAGCGGCCAGAAGGCCTCTTCGCCCACCTCGGCCTTGAGGCTGGCGGCCAGCCAGTCGGGCAGGTTGTGGCGCTGCGACTCGGGCAGGGTCTGGCTCGCGGCCACGCGGGCGCGGGCGATCCAGTCGCGCTCGGTCGGCTCCAGGGCCGCGTCGAGGAAGCCGCTGTTGCCGGTCCATGCCAGGGCCAGCAGGCGCCGCTCCAGCGGCCCGCGGCCGGACTGGGCCAGGTGCTGCCACTTCAGGCGTTCGCGCAGGATGGCGTAGACCGTCTCGGCCAAGGTGTGGCGTTCCCGCTGCCCGAGGGCACGGTGCTGGCGAAAGAACTGGGAAATCAGCTGATCGGCAGGTGCGTCAAAGAGCAGCACACTGCGCAGCAGTTCGGTGGCAAGGTCAAGGAGGGCACGGGGAGGCATGGGGGGATTATCCGGTGCTGCGCCAGATCCGCCGCCCTTGCGGCCCCCCGCCGGAACCGCTGCACCCGCCCGCACCCGGCCCGCACCCGGCCCTCATACGCCCCGCACCCGACCCGCATACCCCAGCCCTGGAAGGAACCGATGCTGCAGTCACTCACCAGCCACGACGGCCTCACCTTGCAGGTGCTGCACCACCAGTTGCATCAGGCGCGCGGCTGCGTGCTCATCGTGCACGGCCTGGGGGAGCACCAGGGCCGCTACCAGGCGC
>JBJOKP010000346.1:0-4039 GCA_046046045.1 Pseudomonadota bacterium
GGCAGCGGCCACGAAGGCGATGTCTGGCCGGCCGCTGGCAGTTCGATCCGCTGCCCGGCCGGCAGTGCCATCGGATCGGCCGCGGCACTGCCGACCAGGCTCAGGTCTGCCATGCGCTCCGGGCTGTCCAGCAGGGCCTCGGCCTCCTGCAGGCGGGCGAACACTTCCACTGCCGCTTCATACAGCACCAGGCCAGCGGCAGTGGGGCGCAGCCGGCGGTCACGGTTCTCCAGCAGGGGATGGCCGGCCGCCTCGCTCAGCTTGGCCAGATGGCCGGAGACGGTGGGCTGGGCCATGAACAGGCCTTCGGCCGCCCGGGTCACGCTGCCCAGCCGGACTACCGCCACGAAGGCCGCCAGTTGCGGCAGGGTGCCATGCCGCATCAGGCGGCGCAGGGGACGCAGAGAGTTCATTGACGTTCCTTGTCTTGGTCCGCACCGGCCTGACTGCCCGCTGGCCGGCATCTGCATGCACCGGCACAGTTGGACAACGGGACGACCCGGACCTTCACCACGCACGGCAGCGGCTGCACTGGGCAGCCACCACCCCGACAGGCAAAGGTCTCGTTCGGCCGTCCGGCGTCCCGTGGCCACTCTCACCCATGGATTACCCAGGGTGAGCGGCCGATCGGGTCCGCAGGGCCTGCAACGCCGGGTTCACGCGGAACCGTACTGACGACGCTGCAGCACGCGCCACCGCCAAGGCCGCCAACCCTCGGGTCGGCAGCTCTGGCAGCGGAGTGGAACTACTCCCGCTTTGCTGATGTGACCCTGAGCCGGCGGGTCGGTTGAAGTTCCGCCGCATCCCATGGGTCACGGCCCGGTTTGTATCACGAGGCCCAGCCCGACCCGGAGCGTGGGGTCGTCGCCTCGGCTGGATCGCAATTCGCGATGCCGCCATGGGCAGACTCGATGAACCAGTGCCGGCCCGGCAGCACCATCCTGATATCAGAAGCGACAAGAGACTGTTCATGGATCCCTCCACCTTTCTCGCCGCGCTGGCCACCATCATCTTCATCGACCTGGTGCTGGCCGGCGACAACGCCATCGTCATCGCCCTGGCCGCGCGTCGTCTGCCCCCGGCCCAGCAACGCCGAGCCATCCTGTGGGGCACGGCGGGCGCCATCGCCGTGCGCAGTGCCATGACGGTCATCGTCGTCTGGCTGCTGGCCCTGCCCGGGCTGCTCGCCGTGGGTGGCGCCCTGCTGGTGTGGATCGCCTGGAAGCTGCTGCTGCCCGATGCCGGCGGGCACCATGAGGATGGTCCGGCCGCCACCAGCTTCTGGGTCGCCATGCGCACCATCGTCGTGGCCGACGCGCTGATGGGCCTGGACAACGTGCTGGCGGTCGCCGGTGCCGCCCATGGCAGCTACCTGCTGGTGGTGCTGGGCCTGCTGGTGAGCGTGCCGGTGGTGGTCTGGGGCAGCACGCTAGTGCTGCGCTGGGTGGAGCGCTGGCCGGCCATCGTCTACCTCGGTTCGGCGGTGCTGTGCGCCACCGCGGCCAAGATGATCCTGGCCGAGCCGGTGCTCAAGCCGCTCTGGGCTGCTGTGCCCCAGGCCGCCTTGCTGCCCTGGTTGAGTCTGCCCGTCGTGCTGTGGCTGGGCTTCCAGCGCAACCACCGCCAGCTCCAATCGCGCATCCATGCCCATCTGGGCGAACTGGCTGCACGCCGGCCGCGCGGTCGCTGGATGGTGGGCATGGACGCCGAGCCGGCCTTTGGATCCGATGCCGGGCCCGCCGGCAGGCCGGCGTCCGATCCGGGCATCCCGTCGACGGCCAGCGTGTCGCCCGCAGCCATCCCTGCCCCGAGTCCTTCCACCCAGCCAGGAGACAACCCCATGCTCAAAGTCCTCGTCCCGGTCGACGGCGCCGGCAACGCCCTGGTGGCCGTGCGCCACGTGATCGACGAATATCGCCGCCACCATCCGCTGGAACTGCATCTGCTCAATGTCCAGCCCCGCCTCTCGCGCCATGTGGCGCGCTGGATCAACCGCCGCAACCGCGAGGATTTCTACGCCGAGCAGGCCGGCCAGTCCCTGGCCACGGCCAGCGCCCTGCTGGACAGCTCAGGCATCCCCTACGCCACCCACTGGCGGGTCGGTGAACGCGCCACCGAGATCTGCCGCAGCGCTGCCGAGCTGGGCGTGCACCACATCGTGATGGGCACGGCGCGCAAGAACTCGCTCACCCGCATGCTGGAGGACTCCACCACCGCCGCGGTGCTGGACCGCACCCCCGTGCCGGTGGAGGTGATCGCCGGCCCCTCGGTTTCGCGCCTGGAGCGCTGGGGCCTGCCGGCCAGCCTGGGCCTCGGCCTCACCGGCCTGGTCTGGATGGCGATGGACTGAGAGCGCCTCCCGCCAGGCTGTGCCAGGCCTCGCCAGCCCGCCCAGGGCTGGCAGCCCCGCCTCAGGGCCGGCCCGGCAGGCCGCGCAGCAAGCGCCACTTCTCGCCCCAGCCCAGGCGGTCGTCAGAAAGCACATCCAGCAGGTCGGAGAGGCGTTTGGACTTGGCGACGAAGTAGCCGGTCAGCGCCACCGACAGGCCCACGGTGACGACAAAGATCAGGCTGCGGCGGGCCAGGCTGGCCTCGGCCTCGGCCAGCAGGTTCATGCCCAGGAAGCCGGTGGAGAGCGTGCCGATCAGGCCGATGATGGTCACCACCGTCAGGCGGATCACCGTGTTGGCCTGGCGCCGCAGGCTGTCGGTGTCGAGGTAGGCATTCATCTCGGCCACGCGCTCGCGCACCTCGCGGTAGAGGGTGTCGAGGTCGAGGTGGTCCGCCGTCAGCCGGTAGAGCGCCCGCGCCTGGGCCTGCTCGGCCACGTCGTGGAACCAGTAGCGGTGGGTGAAGCGCAGGAAGTTCTCGAAATTGCCGCGCACCGCCCGCTTGAAGCGCTTGACCGAATCGGCATCGTGGATGTCCAGGGCGTCCAGCGCCACCACCAGCCTATCGCTGAACATCAGCAGGGCCGCCTTCTGGAAATGGGCCACCAGGAAGAGCAGGAAATGCTGGTGGCGGAACTGCGCCAGCACCCCGCGCTCGCGGTCGCGGAAGAAGGCCGAGCCGGCCGATCCCACCACCACCAGCGCATGGCCGCAGCTCAGGTAGCGCGTGTAGGGCGCCGGGCCGCTGCCGCACCAGAAGCGGTCGTAGCAGTGGCTGGCTTCGAAGCCGCTGAGATGTTGCTCGCCATAGGGCAGGCCAGGCTGGTCCGGCACGCCAGCCTGGTCCGGCCGACTAGGCTGGGCCGCCGCGCCTGCGCCGCCTGCCCCGCCAGCCCCCGTCACCAGGCCCAGGCGGATGAAGTCCGCCCGGTCCAGGGCGCGCGGGTCGTCCACCGCCAGCCAGGCCATCACCGGCATGCGGTGATATTCGATCTGGCGGTAGCGCAGGCCGTCGCCCGGGCCGGTGGACTGGCCGGGATGCCCCGTGGCGGCGGCACCGTCCTCCGGGTCCATCTCGGGGCGCAGCGGGGCCAGCAGCCAGCGCCAGTGGGCATCGAAGCGCGGCGCACGCTGGCGGCCGACAAAGGCCAGATAGGCCTCGCGATCGCTGGCGTCCGAACGTGCCAGCGCCGCCCCGTCGGCATCACACCAGACCACCTCGGCCGCGCAGTTGAGCCCACGGCCCAGCCCGTCCCAGCCGGGGGGATAGGCCCGCCCCAGCCGGTAGAGCAGGTCCTGCACCTGGGCCAGGGGCAGGTCGGCGCCATGCAGCTCGACGTTGAGCGCGATGACGTCCACGTCGAAGAAGAAGATCAGGTCGATGTGCTCGACCTGCAGGCGGATGGGCGCCTCGCCCGGTGCCAGCACCACCGTCATGGCCGCCACGTCGGTGCGCCTGAGCACCCGCATGGACGAGGCTCCGCCGGTGCGGCCGCCCGCGCCGCGCTGGCGCCCTTCGCCGTAGAGAAAGCGCTGCACATGCGGCAGGAAGGTCACGAACTCGTTGTAGTGGCGCTCGTGGAAGCCTTCGGCATCACCGGTGTATTCGTCCACCACCTCCTGCCAGGCGCAGGGGCCGGCGCCCGCGG
>JBJOKP010000347.1:0-4038 GCA_046046045.1 Pseudomonadota bacterium
CATGCAGGCCAGCGCCGCGCCCAGCGACCCGGCCTGGCAGGCGCGCTGGGAAAACGCAGTCAGCACCCTGGGCCTGCCCCTGGTGCGCCTGCCCAGCGGCGCCGGCCATGACGCCATGAAGCTGCACGAGCTGATGCCCCAGGCCATGCTCTTCGTGCGGGGCTACAACGCCGGCATCAGCCACAACCCGCTGGAAGAGACCAGCAACCATGACGCCGACCTGGCCGTGCGCGCCTTCCAGCACCTGCTGGCCGGGCTGGCGGCCGAACACGGCGGCTGAACCTCCTTCCGTTCGCTGCCCCATTTGCTTCAGTCCCCCCGGCCGCGCCCTCCCCGCCGCGCCGACGCACCACTTCTTAACACGCAGCTTCCATGAGCCTCCACACCGACCTCGACGCCTGGATCAACGCCCACTTCGACGAACAGGTCCGCACCCTGCAGGCCCTGGTGCAGGTGCCCACCGACACGCCGCCCGGCAACAACGCGCCCCATGCCGAACGCACGGCCGAACTGCTGGCCGGCATGGGCCTGACGGCCGAGAAGCACCCGGTGCCGGCCGAGCTGGTCAAGGACTACGGCCTGGAAAGCCTGACCAACCTCATCGTGCGTCGGACCTATGGCGCGGGCGGCCCGACGCTGGCGCTCAACGCCCATGGCGACGTCGTGCCCCCAGGCGAAGGCTGGCACCACCCGCCCTATGGCGGCGAGATCGAGGACGGCAAGCTCTATGGCCGCGCCGCCGCGGTGAGCAAGTGCGACTTCACCACCTTCATCTACGCCACCCGGGCGCTGGAGGCCGTGGCCGCGGCCCAGGGCCGCGCCCTGCGCGGCGGCATCGAGCTGCACTTCACCTATGACGAGGAGTTCGGCGGTGAACTCGGCCCGGGCTGGCTGCTCAAGAACGGCCTGACCAAGCCCGACTACCTCATCGCCGCCGGCTTCAGCTACCAGGTGGTGACGGCCCACAACGGCTGCCTGCAGCTCGAGGTGACGCTGCATGGCCTGGCCTCGCACGCCGCCTATCCCAGCACCGGCGTGGACGCCCTGCAGGCGGCGACCAGGCTGCTCACCGCCCTCTATGCCCACAACCAGGTGCTGGAGGGCCGGCGCTCCCAGGTCACCGGCATCACCCATCCCTACCTCAATGTGGGGCGCATCGAGGGCGGCAGCAACACCAATGTGGTGCCTGGCAAGGTGGTGCTCAAGCTCGATCGCCGCATGATTCCCGAGGAGGACTCGGCCGCGGTCGAGGCCGAAGTGCGTGCACTGATCGAGGGCACGGTGGCGCACTGTCCCGGGGTGAGCGTCGACATCCGCCGCATGCTGCTGGCCGAGTCGCTCAAGCCCCAGACCACCAATGCGCCCCTGGTGGCCGCGCTGCAGACCCATGGCCAGGCCGTGTTCGGCTGCGAGATCCCCACCTCGGGCACGCCGCTATACACCGATGTGCGCCTCTACGGCGAACACGGCGTGGCCGCGGTGATCTACGGCGCCGGCCCGCGCACCGTGCTGGAAAGCAATGCCAAGCGGGCCGACGAACACATCGTGCTGGAAGATTTACGTCGCGCCACCCAGGTGGTGGCCCGCACCCTGGCCGATCTGCTGGCCGCCTGATCGATCGGGCGTGGCCGGAGAAGGTCCGGCCTGAACGGGTGTGCATGGTTCTTGCGGGAAGGTGAGGTAGCTGACCTCCAGCCGAACCTATCTTCCATCATGGCCAAGCACCTCACCCCCTGCCCCTCTTCCGCCACCCCCCACAGCCCGGCACTGGCCGGGCCGGCTCGTCGCCTGACGCTGGGCTTGGGCGCTGCCCTGCTCGGCGCCATCCTGCTGTCGGCCACGCCGGCCCAGGCCCAGGAAACCGCCATCAAGTTCCAGCTCGACTGGCGCTTCGAAGGCCCGGCCGCCCTCTTCCTCGTGCCGGTGACCAAGGGCTATTTCAAGGCGGAGAAGCTCAACGTCACGGTGGATGCCGGCAATGGCTCGGGCGGCACGGTCACCCGCGTGGCCTCGGGCAGCTACGACATGGGCTTCGCCGACCTGGCGGCGCTGATGGAGTTCCATGCCAACAACCCCACGGCACCCAACAAGCCGGTGGCGGTGATGATGGTCTACAACAACACGCCCGCGGCCGTGCTGACGCTGAAGAAAAGCGGCATCACCAAGCCGGCCGACCTGAACGGCAGGAAGCTGGGCGCCCCGGTCTTCGACGCCGGGCGCAAGGCCTGGCCCATCTTCGCCAAGGCCAACAAGATCAACGGCGTGAGCTGGACCGCCATGGACCCGCCGCTGCGCGAGACCATGCTGGTGCGCGGGGACATCGACGCCATCACCGGCTTCTCCTTCACCTCCCTGCTCAACCTCGAGGCCCGCGGCGTGAAGACCGAGGACATCGTGGTGCTGCCCTACCCCGCCCATGGCGTGAAGCTCTACGGCAATGCCGTGATCGCCTCGGAGGACTTCCTCAAGAAGAACCCGGAGGCGGTGAAGGCCTTTCTGCGCGCCTTCACCAAGGGCATGAAGGACGTGATCGCCGACCCCAAGGCGGCCGTTGCCACGGTCAAGGAGCGCGACGGCATCGTCAACGCCGACCTGGAACTGCGCCGCCTGCAACTGGCCCTGGACGCCACGGTGCTGACGCCCGATGCCAAGGCCGAGGGCTTCGGCGAGGTCAAGGGCCCGCGCCTGGCCCTGATGGCCAGCGAGGTCTCCGACGCCTTTGCCACCAAGGAACGCGTCAGGCCCGAGGCCGTGTGGAGCGGCGACTACCTGCCGCCGGCGGCCCAGCGCAACATCTTCCCGGCGGCCACCCCCGCGGCCAAGGCGGACGCCAAGGCAACAAGCAAGGCCAAGCCTTGAGCCGGCCCGTCCACCCTGGCAGCGGGAGGCCCGCATGAGCCACGCCTTCGTGCAGTTCGACGACGTCTGGCTGGCCTACACCGAGGAGCTGCAGGCCCAGGGCCGCTACGCCGTCGAAGCCATCAACCTCCAGGTGCGCGAGGGCGAGTTCATCGCCATCGTCGGCCCCTCGGGCTGCGGCAAGTCCACCTTCATGAAGCTGGCCACCGGCCTGCGCCGGCCCAGCCGGGGCACGGTGATCATCGGCGGCCAGGAGGTCACCGGCCCGCTCAAGATCACCGGCATGGCCTTCCAGGCGCCCAGCCTGCTGCCCTGGCGCACCACCCTGGCCAACGTGATGCTTCCGCTGGAGATCGTCGAGCCCTATCGCTCGAACTTCCGGCAGAAGAAGGCCGAGTACGAGGCCAAGGCCCGTGCCCTGCTGGCCAGCGTGGGCCTGGGCGACTATGCCGACAAGTTCCCCTGGCAGCTTTCGGGCGGCATGCAGCAGCGCGCCAGCATCTGCCGCGCCCTGATCCACGAGCCCAGGATGCTGCTGCTGGACGAACCCTTCGGCGCCCTGGACGCCTTCACCCGCGAGGAGCTGTGGTGCACCCTGCGCGACCTGCAGGCCGAGCGCGGCTTCAACGTCATCCTGGTCACCCATGACCTGCGCGAAAGCGTCTTCCTGGCCGACACGGTCTACGTGATGAGCAAGAGCCCCGGCCGCTTCGTCGTGAAGCGCGAGATCGACCTGCCGCGCCCGCGTGACCTGGAGGTGACCTACACGCCGGGCTTCACCGACATCGTGCACGAGCTGCGCGGCCACATCGGCGCCATGCGCCGGCCGGCGGCGGGTTCTGAATCGGGTGTGGCCCCGAGGGCGGAGGTGGCGTCATGAGCCCGCGTGCCCGTCGCCTGGAACGTGCCTCGCCCTGGCTGCTGCTGGCCGCCACCCTGCTGCTCTGGCAGCTGCTGTGCTCGGGCCTGGGCGTGTCGGAATTCATCGTGCCCAGCCCGGCCGCCATTGCGCGCGCCCTGGCCGAGCAGTCCGGCCTGGTGGCCGCCCATGCCTGGCGCACCTTCTGGGTGACCATGGCGGGCTTTGCCCTCTCCATCGTCGTGGGCGTGCTGCTGGGCTTCCTGATCGGCAGCTCGCGCCTGGCCTACACGGCCGTCTACCCGCTCATGACGGCCTTC
>JBJOKP010000348.1:0-4032 GCA_046046045.1 Pseudomonadota bacterium
TGGCACCGCATCCTGGCGCCGGACAACTCTGGCCTCACGCGCGAGAAGAGCCCGGCCGGCAAGGTCGATTACCACACCACCGGCGCCTGCTGGCGGGCGCTGGATGCCATGGCGGGGCTGGCCCGCACGGCCTGATCGATCCGCCGGTGCAAGCCGCGATCCACCTGCTGCTCGGGGGGGCCGCCTTTCAGTTGCGCAGCAGCAGCAGGTGCAGCAGGGGGATGTGCATGCGGGCCGCCCAGGCGGTTTCCAGCATGGCCGTGCCGCCGAACTCGCGCTCCAGCCAGGGGCCATCCGGCCAGGCCTGGCCCAGCCCGGCCACCAGGCGCTGGTGGGCGGCGGTGTTCAGGGCGTCCAGTCCCTGGTCGCCATGGTCGATGTAGAGGCCGTGGCCCTCGGCCGGGGGCAGGCGCTTGAGGAACTGCGCCACGGCCAGGTCGGCAACGGCGGTCGACACGTCGTCAGCGACGGGCGTGGAGGACGAGGAGGACGCAGCCGGCATGGCAGCCAGGCCCAGCAGCCCCCAGTCGGGAGACAGGGCGGCGGCCCCGCGGAAGGTCTCGGGCTGGCTCACCAGCCCCTCCAGTGCGGCCAGGCCGGCCAGCCCGGCACCCAGGATGAACTGGTGCTCGCGTTCCGGCCGGGTCCGGAAACGTTGATCGATGAGGGGTTTGAGCTGCCTGACCAGGATGTCCAGCATGGCTTCAGCCCCCACGGGTGGGCTGGCGCTGAGCGGTGCCAGTCTGGCCTCGAGGATGGCGCGATGCGACGGCACCAGGGCCTGCAGCAGGTGCACCGGCACCAGCTCGCTGGCACGGCTGCGAGGGGCCTCGCCCGTCAGCACGGCCGCAGCCGGTTCGCTCCACGGCGCGACGATGAGGGTGTCGCTCACCCGCCCTTCGCGCAGCATGCGGCCCAGGGCATTGGCCACGCCCAGGCTGCTGCGCCGGCCGCGCCAGCCGCCGTCGTAGGCCGACTGGCCGTCCAGCACCCAGACCACGCGATGGCGCCGGCCACGTTCGTAGTCAGGCGGGAGCCAGACATCGACATGGCGTGACCCCAGCGGACCGAGCGGCACATCGGCCAGGCGCTCGAGGCGGCCGCTCAGCACGCGGGGCAATCGTGATGAGGGGGGCAAGGTGGCGGTGGATGCGCTGGCCGCGGCGGACGCTGCGGCATCCGCCGCCCAGCTGGAAGGACAGACCGAGGCCAGCAGCGCCGGGAGGGCGGGCAGGGCGCTGAGCAGCTGGCGGCGGCCGGTGTTGACGGACGCCGATGCAGCGGTGATGAGGCGGTCCTGCGGCAGCAGACGCGGCGAGCCGGGATGGGCGAGATGGGCTGGAGACGACATGTGGCCATGCTGCCCGGCCGCCCGCCCAGGTCAATCCTGGGCCGCCCGGCCCTCGCTCCGGCCCTGGCGCATGCGCCTCACCACGCCACGGGCATGGGGCAGCCAGGCCAGGCGGCGCCAGCGCCACCACATGATGAGGCCGCGCAGCCATTCGTCGGCGGCATAGGCGATCCAGATACCCGCCAGGCCCAGCCCGGCCGTGTGGGCCAGCAGGCCGCTGCCGGCGCCCAGCACCAGGGCCATGGAGGCCACGCCGGCCACCACGGGGAAGCGTGCATCCCCAGCCGCCCGCAGGGCGTTGACCAGCACGACGTTGAAGCAGCGGCCGATTTCCAGCACCACGGTGAGCCAGAGCAGTTGCTGGCCCTGGCGGATGATGGTGGCGTCCTGGGTGAAGAGGCCGAGCAGGCGCGTGCCGGCCAGGGCGATGGCGACATTGATGCACAGGGCCAGGCTGATGGACATCAGCAGGGTCTGGCGCACCTTGCGGTCGGCCCGGCGGAAGTCGCCCGCGCCGACGAGGTGGCCGATCAGGATCTCCATCGCCAGCCCGCAGGCCATGGTGAAGAGCACGGCGAAGGAGGCCAGCTGCTGCACATAGGCCTGGGTGGCCAGGGCCTGGGCGCCCAGGCTGCCGGCCACTGCCACGGTGGCGGTGAAACCCATGCGCCAGGCGATGTTCTCGGCCGCGCCGGGCAGGCCGATGTGCAGCACGGCGGCGAGTTCGGCGCGCGGCAGGCGCCACCAGTCCGAGGGCTGCGGGCGCAGCTGCAGGCGGGCGCGCCAGAGCCAGACGTGCAGCACGAGGCCGATCAGCCGGCTTAAGCCCATCGCCAGGGCGAAGCCGGGCAGGCCCAGCACGGGCATGAGCAGCACGGCCCCGAGCAGATGGCTCAGGTGCATGACGAGGATGACGGCCAGCACCTCGCGCGCCCGAAGATGGGCGCGCATCACGCTGGCCATGCTGGCGTTCCAGGCGTCCAGCAGCAGGGCCGGGGCCAGCCATTGCAGCAGGGGCGCAGCCAGGGCCGCCACATCCGCCGGGGCCTGCATGGCGCCCATGGCCGGCCAGGCACCCGCCAGGGCGACGGCGGCACAGGCCAGGCCCATCCAGCTGCTGGCGCCCAGGCAAGCGCGCGCCACGGCATCGGCCTGGTCGCGCCGGCCGCTTCCCAGGCATTGCGCCACCACCACGCTGATGCCGGCTCCGATCACCCGCAGCAGCACCACCAGCATGGCGGCCAGCTGATTGGACAGGGCCAGGGCCGCAGCCGCCGGATCGGACACCCGCGCGGCCAGGGCCGTGGCCAGGATGCCGACCACCACGCCCAGGCCCAGCTCGATGAGCAGCGGAGCCGCCAGACCGGTGAGGCTGGGACGGTCGGGGGCGGGTGAGGTGGGCGAGGCAGGCAGAGTAGGCAGAGCAGGCGAAGTGGGCGAAGTGGGCGAAGTGGGCGGAGCGACCGGGGCGGAGGACATGGCCGCATTGTTGGGGCGGATGGGCGGCCATCCCGGCCCGCCGGGGACATTCGGGGAACAGGATGCCGACGGGGCGCGTGAATGACCGGCCGGTCTTGAATCCAGCATTGAAGGATGCTGAACCCTGGCGCCGGCCGTCTGCCCACAATCAGCCCCGGGCGGCAATGCCAGCTTCAGCCCCCTTCACCATCCATCACCGGCCCGCACCGCAGGCCTTCACGAGGAAGGCGACATGAGCAAGGTCCTGGTTCTCTACTACAGCAGCTACGGTCACATCGAGACCATGGCCAAGGCCGTGGCCGAAGGTGCGGCGGCCGCCGGCGCCCAGGTCGACATCCGCCGCGTGCCCGAGCTGGTGCCGGCCGAGGTGGCCAAGGCCTCGCACTTCAAGGTCGACCAGGACGCCCCGGTGGCCACGGTGGACGAGCTGGTGAACTACGACGCCATCATCATCGGCACGCCCACCCGCTTCGGCAACATGGCCGCGCAGATGAAGAACTTTCTCGACCAGACCGGTGGCCTGTGGTTCACCGGCAAGCTGATCGGCAAGGTCGGCTCGGTCTTCACCTCCACCGCCACGCAGCACGGCGGCCAGGAATCGACCATCCTCGCCACCCACACCGTGCTGCTGCACCACGGCATGGTGCTGGTGGGCCTGCCCTATTCCTTCCAGGGCCAGATGGCCTTGGGCGAGGTGACCGGCGGCTCGCCCTATGGCGCCACCACGATCTCGGCCGGCGACGGCTCGCGCCAGCCCAGCGAGAACGAGCTGGCCGGCGCCCGCTTCCAGGGCGAACACGTGGCCAGGATCGCCGCCAAGCTGGCCGCCGCCTGATCGGCGCTGGCTGAGCTTCCGGTTGGGGCCGGGCTCAGATCATGTCGCCGCGCTTGGCGGCGATCTGCTGCTCCAGCACGCGGATGGTCTCGGGCGCGTCGTCCATGTTGGGGTTCACCGCCAGGGCGCGCTTGAAGAGTTCCAGCGCCTTCTCCGGCCGGTTCATGCGGGCATGGATGATGGCCGCGCCGGCCAGGGCGCCGAAGTGGCGCGGATTGAGCTCGAACACCTTGTCGCAGTCGGCCAGTGAGCGGACGAAGTTGCCGCGCAGGTAATAG
This sequence comes from Pseudomonadota bacterium, assembly GCA_046046045.1. GTDB lineage: Bacteria > Pseudomonadota > Gammaproteobacteria > Burkholderiales > Burkholderiaceae_C > Sphaerotilus. Next base: position 3,944 of record JBJOKP010000348.1, read on the forward strand.
GCCGTGGCGCGCTTGTTCCAGGCCTCGGCAAAGTCGGGGCGGTGGCGGATCAGCACGTCCAGGGTCTCGATGGATTCGTCGAGTTCGCC
>JBJOKP010000349.1:0-4029 GCA_046046045.1 Pseudomonadota bacterium
TGGCCAGCTGCAGGTTGATGCTGAACTGGGCCATGACGCGGGCGATGCAGTAGAGCAGGCCGGAGCGGTCGCTGGCCGAGACCGAGAGCAGCCAGCGCTGGGCCCGCTCGTCGGGCCGCAGCTGCACCCGCGGCGTGACCGGGAAGGACTTGACCCGGCGTGACTGCCGGCCGCGGCTGGGCTCGGGCAGGGGCGCGTCGCGGGTCAGGGCCAGGGCGAGCTGGTGTTCGACCAGGGCGATCAGGTCGCGGTAGGGCTGGTCGAAGTCGGGCGTGACGACCTGGAAGGTGTCCAGCGCATAGCCCGACTTGGTGGTGTGCACGCGGGCATCCAGGATGCTGAAGCGGGCGCTGTCGAAATAGCCGCAGATGCGGGCGAAGAGGTCGCGCTGGTCCGGCCCGTAGACCAGCACCTGCAGGCCTTCGCCCAAGGGCGAGATGCGGGCGTTGACCACCGCCGTGGGATGGGCCACCTTGCGGTTCAGGGCGCGGGCATGCCAGGCGATCTCGCCACTGTCATGGCGCACGAAGTAGCTCAGGTCCAGGGTCTTCCAGAGCGTTTCCTCGGCTCCGGGCAGCATGGAGTGCAGGGCCAGCATCTGGCGCGCCTCCTGGCGCCTGTGCTCGACCTCGGCGTCCATGTTGAGCTTGGAGCCGCCGAGAGCGCGCAGGGTGGCGCGGTAGAGGTCCTCCAGCAGCTTGCCCTTCCAGGCGTTCCAGACCTTGGGGCTGGTGCCGCGGATGTCGGCCACCGTCAGCAGGTAGAGGGCGGTGAGCCGGCGCGGATCGCGCATGCGCTGGGCGAAGGCCTGGATGACCTCGGGATCGGTCAGGTCCTCCTTCTGGGCCACGCGCGACATGGTCAGGTGTTCGGCCACGAGGAACTCGATGAGCTTGGTGTCGTCCTTGTCGATGCCGTGGTCGCGGCAGAAGCGCCGCACCTCCACCGCGCCGAGTTCGGAGTGGTCGCCGCCGCGGCCCTTGGCCACGTCGTGGAACAGGGCGGCCACGTAGAGCAGCCAGGGCTTGTCCCAGTGCGCCGCCAGCTGGGAGCAGAAGGGGTATTCGTGCGAGTGCTCGGGGATGAAGAAGCGCCGCACGTTGCGCAGCACCATGAGGATGTGCTGGTCCACGGTGTAGACGTGGAAGAGGTCGTGCTGCATCTGCCCGACGATGCGGCGGAACACCCAGAGGTAGCGGCCCAGCACCGAGGTCTGGTTCATCAGCCGCAGCGCATGGGTCTGCCCATGGGGCTGCTGCAGGATGGCCATGAAGAGGCGGCGGTTCTCGGGGTCGGCGCGGAACTTGGCGTCCATCAGCCCGCGGGCGTTGTAGAGCGCACGCAGGGTGCGCACCGACAGGCCCTTGATGCCCACCGAGCAGGCGAAGACGCGGAAGGTCTCGAGGATGGCGTGCGGATCCTTCTCGTAGAGGTCGTCGCTCGCCACCTCCAGCATGCCGGCGCGGTCGAGGAAGCGGGCATCGATGGGCCGCATGGGGTCGTTCTGCGAGCCGGACACACGCTCCTCGATGTTGAGCATGAGGATCTGGTTGAGCTGGGCCACGGCCTTGGCGGCCCAGTAGTAGCGCCGCATCAGGGCCTCGCTGGCGCGTCTGCTTTCGCTGTGGCGGTAGCCGAAGCTCTCGGCCACGGCGGTCTGCAGGTCGAAGACCAGGCGGTCCTCGCGCCGGCCGGCCAGCACATGCAGGCGGGCGCGGATGAGGCGCAGCAGCCCTTCGTTGCGCTGCAGCTGGGTGACCTCGAAGCGGGTGATCAGGCCCTTGCTGGCCAGGGCGCTCCAGGAGTGGCCCAGGCCTGCGGCCGAGGCCACCCAGAGCACCACCTGCAGGTCGCGCAGCCCGCCCGGGCTCTCCTTGCAGTTGGGCTCCAGGGCGTAGGGCGTGTCCTCGTACTTGACGTGGCGCTGGCGCATCTCGAGCGTCTTGGCGCGCAGGAAGGCGGCCGCGTCCAGGACCTCGGCCGTGTGCTGGCGGAAGCGCTGGTAGACCGGCTTGTGGCCGCAGATGCGCCGGCTTTCCAGCAGGGCGGTCTGCACCGTCACGTCGGCGCCGGCCTCGCGCACGCAGTCGTCCACCGTGCGCACCGAGGAGCCGATCTCCAGGCCGATGTCCCAGCAGGCGGTGACGAAGGCGCTGATGGCGGCGCGCACGTTGCGCCCGCTCTCGTCGGCCGCGGCGTCTTCGTCCAGCACCGTGCCATCGGGCACCAGCACCAGCACGTCGACGTCGGAATGGGGGAAGAGCTCGCCGCGGCCGTAGCCACCCACGGCCACCAGGGCGGCGCCTGCAGGCATGCCGGACTGGGCCCAGAGCTGGCCCAGCATCTCGTCCACATGGCGGGCCAGGGCACGCACCAGCTTGTAGGCGGCCGCCGAGGTGGCCGCGCCGGCCTGGAAGCTGCTGATCAGGGCCAGGCGGCCATCTTGCACCCGCTTGCGCAGGCCTGCCAGATCGACTGGGGCGACCGGGGCGACTGGGGTGCCCGGCCCGCCGGGCAGGGCCTCAGGCACTTTGGACCGGCGCAGGGGCCAGGACAGCCCGCTGGGCGGCTGCGGCCTGCATGAACTCTGGCAGGGCCGGGCTGCCGGCCGAGAGGGTCAGCACCTCGTAGCCGGTCTCGGTCACCACCACCGTGTGTTCCCATTGGGCCGAGAGCGAGCGGTCCTTGGTGACGATGGTCCAGCCGTCGCCGGATTCCTTGATCTCGCGCCGGCCGGCATTCACCATGGGCTCGATGGTGAAGATCATGCCGGGCAGCAGCAGGTCGAGCGTGCCGGGGCGGCCGTAGTGCAGCACCTGCGGTTCTTCATGGAACTTGCGGCCGATGCCGTGGCCGCAGAACTCGCGCACCACCGACAGGCCCTGGCCTTCGACAAAGGTCTGGATGGCATGGCCGATGTCGCCCAGGCGTGCGCCCGGCTTGACCTTGACGATGCCGCGCCACATGGCCTCGTGCGTGAGCTTGCACAGGCGCTTGGCGGCGATGGAGGCCTCGCCCACGATGAACATGCGGCTGGTGTCGCCATGCCAGCCGTCCTTGATGGTGGTGATGTCGAGGTTGACGATGTCGCCAGCCTTCAGCTCGCGGTCGCTCGGGATGCCGTGGCAGACCTGCTGGTTGATCGAGGCGCAGATGGACTTGGGATAGGGCTTGTAGCCCGGCGGCGCGTAGTTCAGCGGCGCGGGGATGCAACCCTGCACGTCGACCATGTAGTCGTGCGCCAGCTGGTCCAGGCGGTTGGTGGTCACCCCGGGGACGACGAAGGGGGTGAGGTAGTCCAGCACTTCCGCGGCGAGGCGGCAGGCCAGGCGCATGCCTTCGATGTCGGCGGCGTTCTTGATCGTGATACCCATGGGGAGGATTATCCGTGAGCCCTGCACGGTCCCGGGCTAGGCGGTGCGGATGACCGCGTGGAGTGGCGGGGCGGTGGGGTGGCGTTGGACCGCTGTTGGGTCGGCAGTGGAGCGTGGCCTCGGTCACGATCCGCCGCCTAAAATCAGGGCTGACCCCAACCCGCAGGCACTTGCCGGCGGGATTTTTCTTTTTCAGGGCCCTGCCGATGCTCCGGCGACCCCGGGCCCTGGCCGTGCCGCGAGCCTTCATGTCCACCTCTGCCAGCGCCCACGCCTCGACCAGTTCGCCCACCCACGCGCCCAAGCACCTGCTGTCCTTTGCCGGCGGGCGGGCGCTCTCGGCCTTCCGTGCCCAGGCCCTGCTGCCGCGCCTGCAGGCGATCGAGCCGCGGGTGACGGCAGTGCTGGCCCGCCATGTGCACTGGGTATGGAGCGACGTGGCCCTGGATGGCGCCACCCAGGACACCCTGGCCCAGCTGCTGCGCTACGGCGACCCGGCCGAGGCCCCGCCCGAGGGCGAGGCTCTCACCATCCTGGTCATGCCGCGGCTGGGCACGGTCTCGCCCTGGGCCAGCAAGGCCACCGACATCGCCCACAACTGCGGCATCGCGGCCCTGCACCGGGTCGAACGCATCACCGAATTCACCCTGGTGAT
>JBJOKP010000350.1:0-4023 GCA_046046045.1 Pseudomonadota bacterium
CGCGCCTGCTGTGCCTGCAAGCCCTGTGGCTCAAGGACCAGGGTGCGCCGCACAGTGCCGAGGCGGCCATGTGCAAGTGGTGGGCGCCCAAGCTGGCCTACGACGTCATCCACCAGTGCCTGCTGATGCACGGCCACGGTGGCTACGACCGCGGCCCCATGGAGCAGCGCCTGCGCGATGTGCTGGGCTTCCAGATCGGCGACGGCACGGCGCAGATCATGAAGACCATCATCGCGCGCGCCCGCGCCGGCCGCCGCGCCGTGCCTGTCTAGACAAGACACCACCCCACCCGGCCGCCAGCACCCGCCGGCCGCAGACGCCACCCGGCATCGGCCTGTTCGATGCCATCCGCCACCGGCCGTAGAGCCAGCCCTTCAGGAGACAAGACCATCATGGAATTCGACGCCGTCCTGCTGCCGTCACGCCGCGCCGCAAGCATCGCCCAGGGCCTGTGGCACGACCGCACCATCAACGACGACCTGGACGCCTGCGTGGCCGCCTGTCCGGACCAGCTGGCGCTCACCGCCGTGCGGGTGGCCAACGGCAGCTTTGCGGGCGACAGGCGCAGCTTCAGCTACCGCGAACTGGCCGCGCTGGCCGACCGCATCGCCGTGGGCCTGACGCGCCTGGGTGTGGGCCGCAACGATGTGGTGGCCCTGCAGATGCCCAACTGGTGGCAGTTCACGCTCACCTACCTGGCCTGCTCGCGCATCGGTGCGGTGCTCAACCCGCTGATGCACATCTTCCGCGAGCGCGAGCTGGGCTTCATGCTGGCGCATGGCGAGGCCAAGGTGCTGATCGTGCCCAAGGTCTTCCGCGGCTTCGACCATGAGGCCATGGCGCGCGCCCTGCAGCCGCAGCTGCCGGCCCTGAAGCACATCGTGGTGGTGGATGGCGACGGCCCCGATTCCTTCGACGCCCTGCTGGCCGGCCCGGCCTGGGAGCAGTCGCCCGACGCGGCCGAAATCCTGAACGCCGGCCACCGCCCCGGCCCGGACGACATCACCCAGCTCATCTACACCTCGGGCACCACGGGTGAACCCAAGGGCGTGATGCACACGGCCAACACGCTCATGGGCAACATCCTGCCCTATGCCGAGCGGCTGGCGCTGACGGGCCAGGATGTCGTGCTCATGGCCTCGCCCATGGCCCACCAGACCGGCTTCATGTACGGCCTGATGATGCCCATCATGCTGCGCGGTCGTGTGGTGCTGCAGGACATCTGGGATGCGAAGCAGGCCATCGCCCTGATCCGCGAGCAGGGCGTGAGCTTCACCATGGCCTCCACGCCCTTTCTCGCTGATCTGACCAAGGGCGTGGCCGAAGGTGGCCTGCCGGTGCCCACGCTCAAGATCTTTCTGTGCGCCGGTGCGCCCATCCCCGGCGCGCTGGTTGAGCAGGCGAGGGCGACGCTGGGCACCAAGATCGTCTCGGCCTGGGGCATGACCGAGAACGGCGCGGTCACCCTCATCGAGCTCGACGACGACGACGAACGCGCCATCAACACCGACGGCTCGGCCCTGCCCGGCGTGGAGGTCAAGGTGATCGACACCGACGGCAGCACGCTGCCGGCCGGCCAGGTCGGCAAGCTGGTGGTGCGCGCCTGCTCCAACTTCGGCGGCTATCTGAAACGCCCGCAGTGGAACAACACCGACGCCCAAGGCTGGTTCGACACCGGTGACCTGGCGCGCCTGGACGAGCGCGGCTACATCCGCATCAGCGGGCGCTCCAAGGACGTCATCATCCGCGGCGGCGAGAACATCCCGGTGGTCGAGATCGAGGCCCTGCTCTACAAGCACCCGGCCGTGGCCCAGGCCGCCATCGTTGCCTATGCCGACGAACGCCTGGGCGAACGCGCTTGCGCCGTGGTCGTGCCCAAGGCCGGCGCCACGCTGGATCTTGCCGGCATGATCGAGTTCCTGAAGTCGCACAAGGTCGCGCCGACCTACATCCCCGAGCGCCTGGTGCTGCGCGAGGCCATGCCGGCCACGCCCTCGGGCAAGATCCAGAAGTTCCGCCTGCGCGATATGCTGCGCGACGGCCAGCTGGGCTGACGAGCCATGGGCGCCGCCATGTCCTCATCCACTGCCCTGAATGCCGAGCAGGTCTCACCTCTGCCAGCCGAGGCCTGCAGCGAGCCAGCGGTGGTGCTGGTCGACCGCCAGGACCGGGTCGCCATCCTCACGCTCAATCGCCCGCGCCAGCTCAACGCCCTCAACGACGCGCTGATGGACGCCCTGGGCGCGGCCCTGCTGGCGGCCGATGCGGATGAGGGCGTCGGCGCCATCGTCATCACTGGTGGCCCGACAGCCTTTGCGGCCGGGGCCGACATCGCGGTGATGGTCGAGTGGACCTACATGGATGTCTACCGCGACCAGTTCATCACGCGCAACTGGGAGACCATCCGCAAGGTCAGGAAGCCCGTCATAGCCGCCGTGGCCGGCGTGGCCATGGGGGGCGGTTGCGAGCTGGCGCTGGCCTGCGACATCATCCTGGCCGCCCGTGCCAGCGCCAGGTTCGCCCTGCCCGAAGTGAAGCTGGCCATGCTGCCCGGCGCGGGTGGCACGCAGCGTCTGCCGCGTGCCATCGGCAAGGCCAAGGCCATGGACATGTGCCTGTCGGCGCGCATCCTGAATGCCGAAGAGGCCGACCGCTACGGCCTCATCTCGCGTGTGGTCGACGACGCCGCGCTGATGGACGAGGCCCTGGCCCTGGCGACCCGCATCGCCGGCTACTCCCTGCCCGGCCTCATGGCCATCAAGGAATCGGTCAACCGCGCCTGGGAATCGACCCTGGCCGAAGGCATCACCTTCGAGCGCCGCGAACTGCACGCCCGCTTTGCCAGCGAGGACGCGCATGAAGGCATGCGCGCCTTTCTCGGCAAGCGCGCGCCCGTGTTCAAGCACCGCTGAGCGGCAGCACCCGCCCGGGCGCTCCGGTCCGGTCCTGCCCGGCCGTCAGTGGCCGGCCGCCCCATCCTGAACCCTTTGGATCCTGCCCACCATGGCCAGCCACCCCGCCAAGTTCCAGTGGAACGATCCCCTCCTGCTCGACGACCAGTTGAGCGACGATGAACGCCAGGTGCGCGACGCCGCGCACGCCTACTGCCAGGACAAGCTGGCGAGTCGTGTGACCCTGGCCTTCCGAAACGGCGAGACCGATCCGGCGATCTTTCGCGAGATGGGTGAACTGGGCCTGCTGGGCCCGACCATCCCCGAGCAATACGGCGGCGCCGGCCTGAACTACGTTTGTTACGGCCTGGTAGCGCGCGAGGTGGAGCGTGTCGACTCGGGCTACCGCTCCATGATGAGCGTGCAGTCCTCGCTCGTGATGGTGCCCATCAACGAGTTCGGCACCGAGGCGCAGAAGCAGAAATACCTGCCCAAGCTCGCCACCGGTGAATGGATCGGCTGTTTCGGCCTGACCGAACCGAATCACGGCTCCGACCCCGGCAGCATGATCACGCGCGCCAAGGCTGTGCCCGGTGGTTACAGCCTCAGCGGCAGCAAGATGTGGATCAGCAACAGCCCGATCGCCGACGTCTTCGTCGTCTGGGCCAAGGACGATGCCGGCCAGATCCGCGGCTTCGTGCTGGAGAAAGGCTGGAAAGGCCTGAGCGCCCCGGCCATCCACGGCAAGGTGGGCCTGCGCGCCAGCATCACCGGCGAGATCGTCATGGACGAGGTGTTCTGCCCCGAGGAGAACGCCTTCCCCGAGGTGCGCGGCCTGAAAGGCCCCTTCACCTGCCTGAACAGCGCACGCTACGGCATCGCCTGGGGCGCGCTGGGTGCTGCGGAAGACTGCTACGACCGTGCCCGCACCTACACCCTGGACCGCAAGCAGTTCGGCCGCCCGCTGGCGGCCAACCAGCTCATCCAGAAGAAGCTGGCCGACATGCTGACCGACATTTCCCTGGGCCTGCAAGGCTGCCTGCGCCTGGGCCGCATGAAGGACGCCGGCACCGCGAGCGTGGAAGCCACCAGCATCATGAAGCGCAACAGCTGCGGCAAGGCGCTGGACATC
>JBJOKP010000351.1:0-4010 GCA_046046045.1 Pseudomonadota bacterium
CGCCGCAACATCGGCGGCGAAGGCCCCCGGCAAGCCGGCGAGCAAGACGACCGCCGCCCCGGCCCGCAAAGCCCCTGCCCGGGCGGGTGGCAAGCCGGCAAGCGGTGGCCAGTCGGACGACTGAGCCTGCGCCTCTTCCGCCCGTCGCTGTCACAAGGACCCTCTGCCATGGCCACCGCCCCGCTCGCCCCCTTCCTGCTCGGCCACGCCACCCACCCGGACTGGCGCATGGCCCTGGCCCTGGTGGCGGCGCAGATCGATGCCGGCCTGGCGGCGCGGCGCGGCGAATGGACCGGCCAGGCGGAGCCTCAGGCAGGCAAGGCCGCGCCCGCTGGCTCGCCTGACATGGCCGCGCCGCTGCCCGGCACCCACCCCACCCTGGGCCTGGTCTATTTCACCGACCACTATGTGGACGAGGCCGAGGAGCTCTATGCCGAGCTGCAGCAGCGCTGGCCGGGCGTCAGCTTCGTCGGCAGCGTGGGCGTGGGCATCGCCGCCGGCGGGGTGGAGTATTTCGACCAGCCGGCCCTGGCCGTGCTGATGGGCGAGCTGCCGCGCTCGCTCTTCCGCGTCTTCTCCGGCACCCGGGCCCTGCCCGCCGCGCCCGAGGTCCTGGCCTTGGATGACCCGCGCCCCTTCACCGCCCTGGTGCATGGGGACGGCCGCACCACCGATCTGCCCGAGGTCATCACCGAGCTGGCCGGCCGCACCCAGAGCGGCTACCTCTTCGGCGGCCTGGCCTCGGCCCGCGGCGAGGCCGTGACCCTGGCCGACGGCGTGTTCCGCGGCGGCGTCAGCGGCGTGGGATTCAGCGCCGACCTGGCCCTGCTCTCGCGCGTCACCCAGGGCGCCGCGCCGGTCGGCCCGGCCCGGCGCATCACCCGCTGCGACCGCAACCTGGTGCTGGAGCTGGACGGCGAAGCCGCGCTCGACTGCCTGGTGCGCGACCTGGCCATCGACCTCGACCAGCCGCGCGCCGCCATGGCCCGGCTGCGCACCACCCTGGCCGGCCTGGCCGATGCCGGCGAAGACCTGCTGGCCCGGCGCGGCCAGTTCGGCACCGACACCCGCGTGCGCCACCTCATCGGCCTGGACCCGGCGCGACGCGGCGTGGCCCTGGCCGAGCTGGTCAGCGAGGGCCAGCAGCTGGCCTTCTGCCGCCGCGACACCGAGGCCGCCCGGCGCGACCTCATCCGCATCTGCAGCGAGCTGCGCGAGGAGCTGGAACCGGCGGCCGACGCGGGCCCAGCCGGCGTCACCGGCGCCTGGTCCAGCGGCGAACTGGCCGCCACCCTGCAGCGCATGGCCGGCGCCGGCTCGGCCCGCGACGACACCCACGCCCTGCTGGCCCGCCTGCGCAGCCCGGGCACCGGGCCAGCCGTGACGCCATCCACCGGCCAGGGCGCCCTGCCGGCCGCGGCGGCCGGCGCGGGTCAGGCCACTTCGGCGCCTGCGGCCCAGCCCCCCTCGGCCGGTCTGCCACCACCGCGCCGTGCCGAGGACGAAGTGGCCGCCGCCATCTACGTGAGCTGTGCCGGCCGCGGCGGGCCACATTTCGGCGCGCCCTCGGCCGAGCTGCAGCTGGTGCGCCATGCCCTGGGCGAGGTGCCGCTGATCGGCTTCTTCGCCGGCGGGGAGATCGCCCGCCACCACCTCTACGGCTACACCGGCGTGCTCACCGTGCTGCGGCGCCAGGCGCCCCTGGCCGACTGAGCCAGCGCGCCGCCCCCTCAAAGCGCCCAGCAGCCCGCCCGCCGTGGTCGCCCCGCGCATCCCGCCCATCCACTGCCTGCAGAGCTTCGAGGCCCTGGCCCGGCTGCGCAGCGTGACCCTGGCGGCCGACGAGCTGGCGGTGACGCCCAGCGCGGTGAGCCACCGCATGCGCCAGCTGGAGAGCCAGCTGGGCCTGCGCCTGTTCGCCCGCAGCGACTTCAGCCTGACGGCCGATGGCGCGGCCTACCTGGGCCATGTGCGCCAGGGCCTCCAGGCGCTGGCCCAGTGGCCGGGCCAGGTGCCGGCGAGCGCCAGCGCCCCCACGGCGCGGCTGCGCCTGGCGGTGACGCCCACCTTCTCGCGCCAGATCCTGCTGCCGCGCCTGGCCCTGTTCCGCCACGCCTACCCCGACATCGAACTCACCCTGCAGGTCGCCATCCCGCTGCTGGACGTCAAGGCCGAAGAGGCCGACATCGAGGTGCGCTACGGCACCGGCCCCTACGGCGGGGTGGAGAGCGTGCGCATCCTGGCCGACGAGGTCGTGCCCTGCTGCAGCCCCGACTACCTGCACGAGTTCGGCCCCTTCGGCGAGTTCGACAAGCTGGCCGACATCAACCGGGCCCGCCTCATCCGCAGCCCGCTGGAGCCCTGGAGCACCTGGTTCAAGGCCGTGGGCCTGCCCCTGCCCGAGCCGCGCGAGGGCGCCCAGTTCAACGACGTGGGCCTGATGTGCGACGCCGCGGCCGCAGGCTTCGGCGTCACCCTCATGCGCCTGCGCCTGGGCAAGGAGTGGCTGGACAGCGGCCGCCTGGTGCGCCTGTCGCCACGCAGCGTGGCCTCGCCCAACCACCACTTCCTGTGCTGGCGGCCGGGCACGCTGGACCGCTGGGAATGCGCCGCCTTCGTCGACTGGCTGCGCCAGTCGCTGGCCGGCTGAATCCATCAGCCGCTGCGGGCGGTAAGCGATCACGCCAGTCTGCCCGGCTTGCGGGCTGACCAGCTTGACGCCACCGCGGCCCGGTCGGAGCATGCGCCGCGCCCCGTTTTGCGAAATCCGTTGCGGTGGCGCATTCACCCTCAGGAGAGACGCGCATCATGAATCCATCCACCGTGGCCGTTGTGGCCGGCCTGATCGAGAACGACCTGGCCAAGGTCGCCGACGTGGTCGTCGACAAGGGCGAGGACTACGTCGAGAAGACCCTGGGCATCACGCTCAAGCCCGGCCATGAACTCACCCGCGAGGACATCCTCGCCCTGCGCGAGAAGGCTCAGGCTCACGACGAGTTCAACAGCAAGCTCGACGAGGAGTCGCGCAAGCGCGCCACCGAGATGCAGATGAAGGCCATGGACAACCAGGACCCCTTCGTCCGCCGCTTCATATACATCTTCGCCATGTTCTGGTCGGTGATCTCGGTGGCCTACATCTTCGGCGTCACCTTCTTCCCCTTGCCCAATGAGCACAGCAAGGACTTCGCCAACATCATCCTGGGCTTCCTGCTCGGTACGGCGGTGGCCAGCATCCTGCAGTTCTTCTACGGCTCGTCCAAGTCCAGCCAGGACAAGACCCGTCTGCTGAACCAGAGGGAGTCCTCATGATCCCCACCGTCGCCCATCTGCAGGCGGCCGGGGTGAAGGATCCGGCCCGCTGGATAGCCCCCATCGTCACCACCTGTGCCCGCTTCGACATCGACACCGAGAAGCGCATCGCCGCCTTCCTGGCCCAGACCGCGCATGAATCCGGCGGCTATGTCTCGCTGCAGGAGAACCTCAACTACCGCGCCGCCACCATGGCCACCTGCTGGCCGCGCCGCTTCGCGGTCTGCAGCGCCGACGGCAAGCCCGAGAAGAACGAGAAGGGCGTGAACCAGCCCAACAAGTTCGCCCTGGGCCTGGAGCGCCAGCCCGAGCTCATCGCCAACGTGGTCTATGCCGCCCGCATGGGCAATGGACCGATCGAGTCGGGCGAAGGCTGGCGCTACCGCGGCCGCGGCCTCAAGCAGCTCACCGGCAAGGACAACTACAGCCGCTGTGGCCAGGCCATCGGCCTGCCCCTGGTGGAAGAGCCCGACCAGCTGCTCGAACCCATGCCCGCCGCCCTCTCGGCCGGCTGGTTCTGGTCGGCCAACCACTGCGCCGCCTTCATCGACCATGACGACTTCGTCGGCCTGACCAAGCGCATCAACGGCGGCACCCTGGGCCTGGAAGACCGCACGCGCCGCTACAAGGCCGTGCTGGCCAGCATGTCCGCCGGCTGACGCGCAAACACCTCCATCCACCCGTCCAGAGCGCCCGCCCCG
>JBJOKP010000352.1:0-4009 GCA_046046045.1 Pseudomonadota bacterium
CTGGCATGTGCGCTGGAACGCCCAGGTCTTTGCCGCCCAGGGTTATGTGGTCGCCTGCGTGAACTACCACGGCTCGAGCGGCTTCGGCCAGGCCTTCCTGGACGCCATCACCCACCGCTGGGGCGAGCTGGAGCTGCAGGACATCGAGGCCGCCACCGACTGGCTGCGGGCCCAGCCCTGGGCCGATGGGGAACGCCTCTTTGCCGGCGGCGGCAGCTACGGCGGCTACCTGGTGGCCTGGATGAACGGCCAGGTCGACACCGACCCCCAGGCCCCCAGCCGGCGCTACCGCGCCTATGTCTGCCATGCCGGCTGCTACGACTGGACGGCCATGTTCGCCGACGACGCCTACGGCTGGCATGGCCAGGAGCTGGGCGCCTGGTACTGGAACGACCCGGAGAAGATCCGCCAGCAGAGCCCCATCGCCCATGCGGGAAAGATGCAGACGCCCACCCTGGTGGTGCACGGCGCGTTGGACTACCGCGTGCCCGACGCCCAGGGCCTGGCCTACTACAACACCCTCAAGGCGCGCGGCATCGACGCCCGGCTGCTCTGGTTCCCCGACGAGAACCACTGGGTGCTTAAGCCGCGCAACAGCCGGCTCTGGTACGCCGAATTCCTGGCCTGGCTGGCGCGCCACGGCGGGCCGGCACCGGGCTGAGCGAGCCAGCCGCACCGAGAAGAAGATCCAGGATTTCCAGGGAGCCCCACGATGAACGACTTCGAACCCACCCACCCCATGCCGTCGCCTGGCCCGGTGAACGCGCAGGACGCCGTGCCCGCCCCGGCACCCGAGGCCATCCCCGTCCCAGGCGCTGGGGCCGGATACACCAGGCCGCAGCGCCTGGCCATACGCTTCACCGGCAGCGGCAGCGAATACTTCCGCATCTGGATCGTCAACCTGCTGCTCATGCTGCTGACGCTGAGCCTCTACTACCCCTATGCCCGGGCCCGCAAGCTGCGCTACTTCTACGGCAATACCTGGATCGGCGAGCATGCGCTGAGCTTCCATGGCCAGGGCCGCACCATGCTGCGTGGCTACCTGCTGGTGATGGTGCTGGTGGCCGCCGTCGGTGGCGCCTCGCAGGTCTCGCCGGCCGCCGGCCTGTTCGCCCTCAGCCTGCTGGGCCTGATATGGCCGGCCCTCTTCTGGTCCAGCCAGCGTTTCCGCTGCCACAACACCCGCTGGCGCGGGCTGAGTCCCGGCTTCACCGCCACGCTGGGTGCGAGCTATGCCCGGCTCTGGCCCATCCCGGTGCTGGGCGTGCTGCTGCTGGGCTCCGAAAGCATAGGCGGGCTGGTCAGCGAGGCCGGCGAAGGGGCCGACACCCTGGTCAACGGGCTGGCGGTGGTGCTGGGGCTGGGCATGTTCCTGGCCGTCTGGCTGGTGCCCTATGGGCAATGGCGGCTCAAGCACTTCCAGCACGGCCACTACCGCTATGCCAGCGAAACCGCCCGTCTCGAGGTCGGACCTGGCGCGTTCTACAAGGCCTCGTTCCAGGCAGGCCTGGCGGCGCTGGGGGCCGGCGCCATCCTGATGGTGCTGGGCCTGGTGATGGCCCTGGTCCAGTCCCTGTGGCTGATGCTGGGGCTCTACCTGGTCTTCCTGTTCCTGATCATGTGGGTCTCGGCCTACTACACGGCCTCGATCCAGAACCTGGTCTGGAGCCACACCCGTACCCGCTCCATGCTCATCTCGAGCGAGCTCGACAGCGCCAGGCTGGCGCGCATCCAGGTGCGCAACCTCCTGCTGGGCCTGATCAGCCTCGGCCTGTACTGGCCGTTTGCGGCCGTCCACCTCGCCCGGGTCCGGCTGGAGGCCGTGAGCCTGGAGCTCGCCCCGAGCTTCGACCAGCTGGTGAGCGCCGCGGCAGAGCGCCAGGGCGATGCCAGCGGGGATGCCGTGGCCGAACTCTTCGGCCTGGACGCCGGCCTCTGATCCACTCGCCGGGTCCCGACCGTGAGTGCGCCCATCCCGTCAGCGCCGGCCATCAGCGCCCACTACTTCGATGGCTGCAGCCCGCAGGCGCGCGGGGTGCGGCTGTGCCTGGTGGACGGTCGCCTGCAGGTGATCGATGGCGCCGAGCCCGCCACCCTGCTGCTGGACCTGGACCCAGCCGCGCTGGACTGGCCCGAGCGCCAGCGCCACGGGCCACGCATCCTGCCCTTGCCCGACGGCGGCCTGATCGAATGCCATGACGGCCCCGGCTGGGACGCCCTGGCCCGGGCTGCCGGACAGACGGAATCGGTGGCCGTGCGCTGGCAGCAGAGCTGGCGCGGCACCCTGGCGGCCCTGCTGGTGGTCTGCCTGGCCAGCGGGGCGGTCTGGGCCTGGGGCATCCCGCTGGTGGCCCGCGGCCTGACCGCCCTGCTGCCGACCACGCTGGACCTGGCGCTGGGCCAGCAGACGATGCAGCAGCTGGACCAGGAGTGGCTCAAGCCCAGCCAGCTCAGCCCGCAACGCCAGACGGCCCTGCGTCGGCAGTTGCTGCAGGGCCTGGCGCGGGCCGGTCACACGCCCGGGTCGGTGCAGATCGAGTTCCGCGATGCCGGCCCCCTGGCCAACGCCTTTGCCCTGCCCGGCGGCCAGGTGGTGCTGACCGATGCGCTGCTCGCCCTGGTCGATGGCCGCGAGGACATGCTGCTGGGCGTGGTGGGCCACGAGGCCGGCCATGTCGTCCATCGCCACGGCATGCGCCAGCTGGTGCAGACCGGCCTGTCCAGCGCCTTCACCGCCCTGGTGCTAGGCGACTTCAGCGGCTGGCTCACGGCCGCCCCGGCCCTGCTGGGCCAGCTGGCCTACAGCCGCGAGCTGGAACGCGAGGCCGACCAGACCAGCCTGGCCGTGCTGCACGCCCAGGGCCTGGACGGCCAGCCCATGGTCGAGTTCTTCGAGCGCCTGCAGACCCGCAGAGAGCCGGAGCCACCCGCCAGGACCGACGACACGGCCGGACACGAAGGGCGGGACAACGCCCTGGCCGGTCTGCTCTCCACCCATCCGGTGCACACGGAACGCATCCGCTACTTCCGCGAGGGCCGCTGAGGCTGGGTCGGCCAGGCCGACCACGGGGAGGGCAGGACACGCCGGCAGACACACCGGCAGACACAGGCGGGTCGACGCGGCGTCGTATCCTTCGCCCCATCATGCTGATCGACTTCTTCTACACGCTGCGCAACGCCAAGCTGAAGGTGACGGTGAAGGAGTTCCTCACCCTGCTGGAGGCCCTGAAGGTGGGCGTCATCGAGCCCAGCGTGGAGCAGTTCTACTACCTCTCGCGCGCCACCCTGGTGAAGGACGAGGCCCATTTCGACAAGTTCGACAAGGCCTTCGCCGCCTATTTCAAGGGTGTGGAGACGGTCGCCGACTTCAGCAAGGAGCTGCCGCTGGACTGGCTCAAGAAGACCATGGAGCGCGAGTTCACGGCCGAGGAGAAGGCCGCCATCGAGAAGATGGGCTGGGACGAGCTCATGGAGACCTTGAAGAAGCGCTTCGAGGAGCAGAAGGGCCGCCACGAGGGTGGCAGCAAGTGGATAGGCACCAACGGCACCAGCCCCTTCGGCCACGGCGGCTACAACCCCCAGGGCATACGCATCGGCGGGCCGGGCAAGAACAAGTCGGCCGTCAAGGTGTGGGAGCAGCGCGCCTATGCCGACTATGACGACAGCCTGGAGCTGGGCACGCGCAACATCAAGGTTGCCCTGCGCCGGCTGCGCCGCTTCGCGCGCGAGGGCAACGAGCTGGAACTCGACCTCGACGACACTATCCACAGCACCGCCGCCAATGCCGGCCTGCTGGACATCAAGCTCGTGCCCGAGCGCCACAACAAGGTCAAGGTGCTGCTGCTGATGGACGTGGGCGGCACCATGGACGAGCACATCCACCGCGTGGAAGAGCTGTTCTCGGCCGCCAAGAGCGAGTTCAAGCACCTGGAGTTCTATTACTTCCACAACTGCGTCTACGACTTCGTCTGGAAGAACAACCGCCGCCGCTTTGCCGAGAAGCTGGCCA
>JBJOKP010000353.1:0-4005 GCA_046046045.1 Pseudomonadota bacterium
CCGGCCAGCTTCGACTACGGCCGCCTGGCCCATCCGCCGGTGATCTTTGCGCACGAGAAGCTCAAGGTCGAGCAGCGCATTCCGGCGGCACGGCGCTACATCGAGCAGCATGGCCTCAACGAGTTCACCGAGGGTGATCTCGGCCAGGTCGGCCTCATCGTGCAGGGTGGGCTCTACAACTCGCTGATGCGGGCGCTGGAGCTGCTGGGCCTGGGCGATGCCTTCGGCGCCAGCCGGGTGCCGCTGCTGGTGCTCAACGTCACCTACCCGCTGCTGCCCGAGCAGCTCAGCCGCTTCTGCGCCGGCCGTTCAGCGGTGATGGTGCTGGAGGAAGGCGCGCCCGAATACATCGAGCTGGATGTGAACGCCGCCCTGCGCCGCGCCGGCGTGAACACGCAGCTCGAAGGCAAGGGCCTGATGGCCGCGCACGGTGCGCCGGCGGGGGAATACAACGTCGAGACCCTCGCCAAGGGCCTGCTGGATTTCTTCTCCCGCCATCTGCCCCCTGCACTGGCGGAGGAACTGCTCGCCCCGGCGCGCGCCTGGCTGGCCGGCAATGTGGCCCGGCGCCAGGCGGCGGCCGAACTGCTGGGTGCGCCCCTGCCGCCGCGGCCGCCCAACTTCTGCGTCGGGTGTCCGGAGCGGCCGGTGTTCAGCGCGCTCAAGCTGGCGCAGCAGGCTGTCGGCCCGGTGCATGTGGCGGCCGACATTGGCTGCCATGCCTTCGCCACCTTCGAGCCCTTCAGCTCGGGCCATTCCATCCTGGGCTACGGCATGAGCCTGGCCAGCCGCGCGGGCGTGTCGCCCCTCATGCAGCGCCGCGTGCTGAGCGTGATGGGGGATGGTGGCTTCTGGCACAACGGCCTGCTGACGGGGGTGCAGAGCGCCCTCTTCAATGGCGACGATGCCGTGCTGCTCATCATGAAGAACGGCTACACCTCGGCCACCGGCACGCAGGACATCATCTCCACGCCAGACGACGAGGTGAAGGCCGCTGCGGCCGACAAGCACCAGAGCCTGGCGCACAAGAACCAGACCATCGAGCAGACCTTGCAGGGCCTGGGCGTGCAGTGGCTGCGCGTGGTGGACAACTACGACGTAAGCACCATGCGCGCCACGCTGGAGGACGCCTTCACCAGCGAGTTCAGCGGCCTCAAGGTCATCATCGCCGAGGGCGAATGCCAGCTGGAGCGCCAGCGCCGCATCAAGCCCTGGATCGCCTCGCTGCTCAGGCGCGGCGAGCGGGTGGTGCGCGTCAAATACGGCGTGGATGAAGACGTGTGCACCGGCGACCATGCCTGCATCCGCCTCTCGGGCTGCCCCACGCTCACGCTCAAGGACAACCCCGATCCGCTCAAGGTCGACCCGGTGGCCACGGTCATCGATGGCTGCGTGGGCTGCGGCCTGTGCGGCGCCAACGCCCATGCAGCCACGCTCTGCCCCAGCTTCTACCGCGCCGAGGTGGTGCGCAACCCGCGCTGGCATGAGCGGCTGATGGCCGGTGTCCGCGCCAGCGTGCGGCGCGTGCTGCTGCCGGCCTGAGGTCCACGATGACTGCCGTGAATCAAGGTCAGACCCGTCCGGTCACTGTGCTCCTCAGCGCCCTGGGCGGTGAAGGTGGTGGCATGCTGGCCGAATGGCTGGTGGAGGTCGCGCGGCGCTGCGGTCATGCGGTGCAGGCCACCTCCATCCCCGGCGTGGCCCAGCGGACCGGAGCCACGACCTACTACGTCGAGATTGCGCCGCAGCCCGAGCGTGAACTGGCCGGCCGCAAGCCGGTCTTCGGCCTCTATGCCGTGCCGGGTGGGCTGGATCTGCTGGTGGGCTCGGAGCTGCTGGAGGCGGCGCGGCAATGTGCGCTGGGCCTGCCCTCGCCCGAACGCACGGCGGCGGTGGTCTCCACCAGCCGCAGCTACACCACGATGGAACGCATGCAGTTGGGTGACGGCCGCGTTCCCGAGGAGCGCCTGGCCGGCCTGCTGCGCCAGCACACCCAGGCGCTGGAGCTGCTGGACATGGCCGCCATCGCCCAGGCCCAGGGCACGGTGGTGAGTGCGGTGATGTTCGGCGCCCTGGGCGCCTGGTGCGCCGGCAGCCGCCTGCTGCCCTTTGCCCGCGCCGACTACGAGGCCGTGATCCGTGCCGGCGGCAAGGGCGTGGAGGCCAGCCTGCGCGGCTTTGGCGCCGCCTGGGATCACATCGAGCAGGGCCGGCGCCAGCGTGATTCCGCCCTGGCCCTGGCGGCGCAGGTGAGCGAGCAGCTCGCGCGCCGAGCTGCGGCCGAATCCGCGGCGCTGGCGCTGCCCGCGGCCGTGGCCGCGCGCCTGCCCGTTGGTCTGCACGAGATCGCCGGCCTGGGCCATGCCCGCCTGCTCGACTACCAGGACGCGGCCTATGCCGAGCTCTATGTGCAGCGGCTGGAACGTCTGGTGGCAGCCGCCGGGGGTGCTGACACGCTGAGCGGCGAGGCCCTCGACGCCCTGCAGGAAGCCGCGCGCTGGCTGGCGCTGTGGATGGCCTTCGACGACATCATCCGCGTGGCCGAGCTCAAGGGCCGCGCCACCCGCCTGGCGCGGGTGCGGGCGGAGGTCAAGGCCGAGCCGGACGCCCTGCTCAAGGTCTACGACCACTTCAAGCCCGGCGTGCCCGAGATCGCCGCCCTGCTGCCCGCGCGCCTGGCCACCGCCCTGCAGGGCTGGGACCAGCGCCGCCAGGCACGTGGCCTCGCACCCTGGGCAATCAAGCTCAGCCTGCCCAGCCATTCGGTGCGCGGCGCCCTGGCCCTGCGCCTGCTGGGCAGCCTGAAGGGCTGGCGGCGGCGCGGTAGCCGCTATGCGCTGGAGCAGGGCCTGATCGAGCGCTGGCTGGGCGCCGTGGAGCTCGGCATGCGCGAGTCCGCCGGCCTGGGCCTGCAGATCGCCCGCTGCGGCCGCCTCATCAAGGGCTATGGCAGCACCAACGAGCGCGGCAAGCACCATCTGCTGCACGTGGTCGACCACCTGGCCTTTGCCGCGGCCGTGGGGGATGGGGCCGCACGCACGCAGGCCGTGCAGGCCGCGCTCAAGGCCGCTCTGGCCGACGACGCCGGCAAGCAACTCGACGCCACCCTGGTGGCCCATGGCGCGCCGCCGCGTCCGCTTGTCGCCCAGCCCATACGCTGGGTGGGCCGGAGGCCCCGTGCGACCGAAACCCCCCGCCGGAGCGAGCGAGGTGGCTGAGATGTGTGTGCGCATTGCGAACAAAACATGCACTTTTGTGCGCGTTTCTGTCGCAGGTGGGGGACAGATTGAAGGAATTCCCTGCCGGGGCTGTCGCCAGGGGCTCAGCACAATGCGCGGCCATTCCGTGCGGGGCCTACCCGCTGCCGGTCGCCCGGTTTGACCAGACGAGGAGATGACGATGCAGGAACCGATGCCGGATGCGGCCGGACCTCACAGCGAATTCGGGCCCGCCGGCCGGGCCCTGGTGACTGCCTGCAAGGTGCTCTCGGTGGCCGGTGGCCTGGTCTTCGTGGCCCTGGTCATCATGTCCATCGTGTCCATCGTGGGCCGCAAGCTCTGGTCCATGCCCGTGCCGGGTGACCTGGAGCTGATGCAGATGGGGGCGGCCGTGGGCTCTTCGGCCTTCTTCGCCTACTGCCACCTCATGCGGGGTGACGTGAAGGTGGACTTCTTCA
Source organism: Pseudomonadota bacterium (assembly GCA_046046045.1). Lineage (GTDB taxonomy): Bacteria > Pseudomonadota > Gammaproteobacteria > Burkholderiales > Burkholderiaceae_C > Sphaerotilus. The sequence goes on from JBJOKP010000353.1 coordinate 3,677, forward strand.
CCCAGCACTGGAAGGCCAGCCGCGTGGCCGCGCTGGACGCCCTGGGTTCGCTGCTGGTGGGCCTGTTCGGCGCCCTCATCGCCTGGCGCACCAGCGTGGGCGCCATCTCCCTCTACGGCGATGGCGAGACCTCGGCCATCCTGGGCTGGCCCATCTGGCTGGCCCAGGCCCTGATGGTGCCGGGCTTCGTCCTGCTGGCTGCCGCCGGTTTCTACATGTGCGCCTACTTTGCCGGCAAGGCGCGGCGCGGGAGTCTTTCAGCATGATGCACAACGGCATCGCCGTCGGCGGCGTCATCTTCGCGGTCCTGCTCGCCATGCTGTTCGTGC
>JBJOKP010000354.1:0-4001 GCA_046046045.1 Pseudomonadota bacterium
AGTCGGCCAGGTGCTGCAGCGGCACGGCGCAGTCCTCGATGAAGCTCACCGGCTTGCCGTCGCCCTTCAGGCTCATCATGATGTTCAGGCCCGCCTTGCGCACCTCCCAGAGGGCCGACTGGCGCGGCGCATCGGCCATCTCGACCACGCTGCCGGGCAGGCCCAGGTCGCCCATCAGCTCGACCAGGCGCGCCAGGCGGGTCTTCAGCTCGCCCAGGTCCTCGCCGCTGAACTCGACCAGCAGCAATGCCGCGGGCGTGGGCGACGATGCATCCACCAGCGCCGACTCCATCACCAGCTGGAAGGCCGGGTTCAGCCGCGCCAGGTCGACCATGGTGCGGTCGACCAGCTCCACCGCGCTCGGGCCCAGGGTGACGATGTGCTGGGCGCTGTCCATGGCGGTGTGGAAGCTGGCGAAGTTCACCACGCCCAGCACCTTGGCCCTGGGCAGGGGCGCGAGCTGCAGGGTCAGGCTGCGGGTGAAGGCGAGCGTGCCTTCCGAGCCGACCAGCAGATGAGCCAGGTTGACGCTGCCGTCGGCGGTGTAGGGCCGCTCGTTCTGCGGGCGGAAGATGTCGAGGTTGTAGCCGCCCACGCGGCGCAGCACCTTGGGCCAGTGGGCATCCAGCTCGTGCGCATGGGCCAGGGCGAGCTGGCGCACGAAGCCGGCGATGGCGGCGGCGTCCGGCTCCAGGCGGGCCAGCGGGCCGAAGTCCAGCAGCCGGCCGTCGGCCAGCCAGGCTTTTGCCCCCAGCACGTTGTGCACCATGTTGCCGTAACGAATGGAGCGGCTGCCGCAGGAGTTGTTGCCGGCCATGCCGCCGAGGGTCGCCTGGGCGCTGGTCGACACGTCGACCGGGAACCACAGGCCCAGCGGTTTCAGGCGCGCGTTCAGGTGGTCCAGCACCAGACCGGGCTCGACCTCGGCGGTGCGCGCCTCGGCGTTCACGTCCAGCACGCCGCGCAGGTGTTTGCTGCAGTCGACCACCAGGCTCGGGCCCACGGTCTGGCCACACTGCGAGCTGCCGGCGCCGCGCGCCAGCACGGGGGCCTTCAGCTCGCGGGCGATGTCGAGAGCGGCGGCGACGTCCTCGGCCGTCCTGGGCACGAACACGCCGGTGGGCATGATCTGGTAGATCGACGCGTCGGTGGCGTAGCGGGCGCGCGAGGCGGCGTCGAACAGCACTTCGCCCTGGGTGACCGCGGCCAGGCGGCGCGCCAGTTCGAGCGAACCCTCCGGCAGCTGGGGCGCGAGCTGCTTGCTCGTACCCTCGACATTGCCACGGTGGATCGTGATGGGGGCGGAAGTGGTCGTCATGCCGGGGCCTGCAGGGTCTGGATAGCGGGGGAAACTGGGGTCAAGGAAGTCGCCGCCACGTTGGCCAGCAGTGGCGCCCGGCCGCTGTGCATCAGCTCCAGCACCGCGTCGCGCTTGTTGAGCAGGTGCTGGCGCAGCAGCGCGCCCAGGGCGGCGCCGTCGCGCGCGGCCAGCAGCTCGACCATGCGCTCGTGTTCGCCCACCGCGCGCTGCCACTTGCTGTCGTCGAAGTTGGAGCGGAAGCGCAGCGCCTGCAGCCGCGCATTGAGCGTGGCCCAGGTCTGGGTCAGTACGCGGTTGCCGGCCGCGGCATTGATGTGGGCATGGATGGTGGCGTTCAAGCGGTAGTAGGTCGGCAGGTCGCGGCGGATGTAGGCGGCCAGCATCTCGTGGTGCGAGGCGCGGATCTCGGCCAGCGCGGCGGGGGTGATGCGTGCCGCGGCCAGCTCGCCGGCCTGGGCCTCCAGCCCGGCGATGACCTCGAAGCTGTCGGCCACATCCTGCGCCGTCATCTGCGCCACCACCGCGCCGCGGTTGGGCAGCAGCTCGACCAGCCCTTCGGCCGCCAGCATGCGCAGCGCCTCGCGCAGCGGCGTGCGCGAGACCTGCAGCAGCTCGCTCAGCTCGCGCTCGTTGAGCTTGGCGCCGGGCGCCAGCACACCTTCGACGATGCGCTGGCGCAGCTGCTGCACCACGTCCTGCTGCAGGGTGGCGGGCGCTGGTGGCGTGACGGGCGGATTCAGGCGGGGAGACAGGGGCGGGGCGGGCAGGGCGCTCATGCCCCGAGTTTTGCATACAAAACCATGACGGATCTGCATCTTGTGGATGACCGTGATCCGTGCATCCCCTGCCTTGTGCCAGGTTTTTGTATGCAATACTGGCTGGAACTCAGATCGCAAGGACTTACGCCGTGCTGCTCGACGCCCATTTCACCGGCCGCCACTTCCTGCAGATCCCCGGGCCCAGCCCGGTGCCGGATCGCATCCTGCGCGCCATCAGCCTGCCCACCATCGACCATCGCGGGCCCGAGTTCGGCGCCCTGGGGCTGGAGGTCATCACGGGCCTGAAGAAGATCTTCCAGACGCAGCACCCGGTGGTGATCTACCCCGCCTCGGGCACCGGCGCCTGGGAGGCTGCGCTGGTCAACACCCTCGACCCGGGTGACCACGTGCTGATGTACGAGACCGGCCACTTCGCCAGCCTGTGGAAGAAGCTGGCCGAGCGGCTGGGCCTGAAGCCCGAGTTCCTCGGCCTGCCCGGAGCCGAGGGCTGGCGCCAGGGCGTGGACGCCAACCGCATCGAGGCGCGCCTGCGCGAGGACAGCGCCCACCGCATCAAGGCCGTGTGTGTGGTGCATAACGAGACCTCGACCGGCGTCACCTCCGATATCGCCGCCGTCAGGCAGGCCATCGACGCCGCCGGCCACCCGGCCCTGCTGCTGGTCGACACCATCTCGGGCCTGGCCTCGGCCGATTACCGCCACGACGAGTGGGGCGTGGACGTGAGCATCAGCGGCTCGCAGAAAGGCCTGATGCTGCCGCCGGGCCTGAGCTTCAACGCCCTGTCGCCCAAGGCGCTGGCCGCCAACAAGACCGCCACGCTGCCGCGCAGTTTCTGGGCCTGGGACGAGATCGTGGCCATGAACGCCACCGGCTACTGGCCCTACACGCCCAGCACCAACCTGCTGTACGGCCTGGCCGAATCGCTCAGGATGCTGGCCGAGGAAGGCCTGCCGCAGGTCTTCGCCCGCCACAGGCGCTGGAGCGCCGGCGTGCGCGCCGCCGTCACGGCCTGGGGCCTGCCGGTGCAGTGCGCCGACCCGCAGCTGTATTCGCCCATCCTGACCGGCGTGATGACGCCCGAGGGCGTGGACGCCGACACGGTGCGCGCGCTCATCCACCGCCGCTTCGACCTGTCGCTGGGCACCGGCCTGGGCAAGGTCAAGGGCCGCATGTTCCGCATCGGCCACCTGGGCGACGTCAACGACCTGACCCTGGTGGCCACCGTGGCCGGCTGCGAGATGGGCCTGCAGTTGGCCGGCGTGAAGCTGGCCGGCTCGGGCGTGCAGGCGCTGATGAGCCATTTCGCCGAACACCCCGGCGCGGGCCCGAGGCCGCTGCCGGGCAAGGCGGGCTGAATCGCCTGCCCTGAACTTGGGCCACGTCGCGCGTCGCCCACCCCACAAGATCACGACCGAGGAGACAACACACCATGCAAAGACGCCAATTCCTGCAAGCCGGTGCCGCGGGCGCCGCCAGCCTGGCCGCCCCGGCGCTGCTGGCGGCCGACTGGCCGGCCCAGCCGGTGCGCATCATCGTGGGCTTTCCGCCCGGTGGCGGCACCGACGCGCTGGCGCGCGTGCTGTCGGTCAAGCTGACCGAGATGTGGAAGCAGCAGGTCATCGTCGAGAACAAGGGCGGCGTGGCCGGTGTGCTGGCGGCCGAATATGTCTCGCAGCAGCCCAACGACGGCTACACGCTGCTGATGGCCCACATCAACAGCCATGCCCTGGCGCCCAGCCTGCAGCCCAAGCTGCGCTACAGCGTGGAGCGCGACTTCTCGCCCATCATGCTGGTGGGCGTGACGCCCAACCTGCTGATCGCCAACAAGGCCCAGGCCGCCAGGACGGTGCCGGACATCGTGGCCCTGTGCAAGGCCCAGCCCGGCAAGGTGAGCTTCGGCT
>JBJOKP010000355.1:0-3969 GCA_046046045.1 Pseudomonadota bacterium
AGCGCGGGTTCGTCCGGACTGTTCATCATGGTGGGGCGTGTCTCCTCCAGGGCGGGCGCCACTGCCCGTCCTGCTTGACCCGCATCATGCTGCGCCGGCCGCCATCGATCCATAGAATGAAGTGAATGAGCGGCATCACGAATATGAATGAGCCAGCGATGAGCGCGCCGGGCGCCGCGGCGCTCGACATCGCCCTCGACCCAGCCCTGGACCTCAACCTGCTGCGCCTCTTCGTGCACCTGCACGAGCTGCGCCGGGTCTCGCGCGTGGCCGAACGCCTGGGCCTGAGCCAGCCCGCCGTGAGCAATGCCCTGGCCCGGCTGCGCACCGCCCTGGGCGACCCGCTCTTCATCCCCACCCCGGGCGGCATGCAGCCCACGCCGCGGGCCCAGGCCCTGGCCGGGCCCATCCAGCAGGCCCTGGCCCAGTTGCAGCAGGCCCTGGCCCGGCCGGCCGACTTCGACCCGGCACGCAGCAGCCGGGTCGTCACCCTGGGCATGACCGACATCGGCGAGATCTTTTTCCTGCCCACCCTCATGCAGGCCCTGGCCGAGCGGGCCCCCGGCATGAGCCTGCGCACCGTGCGGCCCCAGGGGCCGGGGGCGACCGCGGCAACGACGTCCGCGGCCGGGGCCGATCCTGCCACCACCGACCTGAAGGCCGCCCTCACCCGCGGCGAGGTCGACCTGGCCATCGGCCTGCATCCCCAGCTGGAAAGCGGCTTCCACCGCCGGCCGCTTTTCCCTCAGCGTTATGTCTGCCTGCTGCGCCAGGGCCATGCCCTGGCCGGCCGAGGTGCCGCCTTCAGTCTGGCCGACTTCAGCGCGGCCGATCACCTGGTGGTGGTCGCCCCGGGCACCGGCCACGGCCGGGTGGACGAGTTGCTGAACCGCGCCGGCATCAGCCGCCGCGTGCGCCTCACCGTGCCGCACTTCGTCGCCGTGGGCCACATCCTGGCCCGCACCGACCTCATCGCCACCGTGCCCGAACGCCTGGCCGAGCGCCTCGCCCCGGTGCATGGGCTGATCGCCCTGCCCCACCCGGTCAGCCTGCCGGCGGCCGACATCGCCCTCTACTGGCATGCGCGCAACCAGGGGGATGCCGGCCACCAGTGGCTGCGCCAGCTGGTGGGTGAACTGTTCTCCGATGCTGGTGCTCAAGCTTGAGTCGCCACAGGGCTAGACCTGATCGTCCTCGCTGGCCTGCTCGGTAGCATGGAATCAATGGGGCTGATAGGTGCCCCGCCAGGGAGAAGGTCAGCATGGGATTCAGACCGGGCGCGCCTGCGTGCCTCATGGCGAGGCAGGGACACTTCACCGAGATGCTCACCTCCAGCCGCCTGCGATTCATGCGGTGCCTGCAAGTGCTTGCCGGTGGCCTGCTGAGTGCGCTGGTGGCTTGCGGTGGTGGTGGAGGCGGCGGCGGCACCGACGCAGGCCCGCGACCAGGCATCGGACCTGCTGCGGCCAACCCCTACTTCCCCACCCAGGCGGGAAGCCGCTGGTACTACGAACGCAGCGGCAATCTGCGGCCCCCCTCGACGTTCAAGGTCGAGGCCGGGGCATCGACCCTGGTCAACGGTCGCCAGGCGGCCATCTTCACGGTGACCGAAGACGTCGGCAGCACGGAGACGCACTACTTCAGCACCTCGGCCCAGCAGGTGCTGGATCTTGCCGGGACGGATGGCGCCGCCTTGGTCGACCAGTTCACGGTGCTGCTGCTGCCGGATGTCGGGGACCAGCCCTACGTGCAGTTCGATGCCCAGGACCCCGATCCGCTGGATGCCGATGGCGACCTCCGGCCCGATCCAACCCACCTGCATGCCACGGCCAGCAGCGCCCGCGGCGGGGTGGTGATCACGCCCGCAGGCCAGTTCAGCGACACCGTGCTGCAGACCGTGCAGACCCAGATCACCGTCACCTCCACACGGCTGAGGCGCAACATCGTGCTGCAGCAGACGGAGAAGGAGTGGTATGCCTCGGGCGTGGGCCTGATCAAGGTCGAGACCACCATCACCAGTGAGGCTGGGGTGTTCCAGGAAACGCAGGTCCTGCACACCTATGCAGTGGGCAGCCGCCGCAGCGAGTCCACCCCGCCCCAAATGTTCCAGCCGGACGGGCCACCGCAGACCGTAAGCGGCCCCGGTCTGGTGGCCGGCATGGCCTTCAGCGAAGAGATGTACCTACCGACGCTGCAGCGCCCGGGCGCCGTGCAACTGCGTAATGCCAGCGGCGACCCGCAGACGTTCACGCTGAGCCTCGATACCGACCCGAAGGTCGTCCTCCTGCAACCTTCGGGCACCCTGTCCAGCGGGCTCTACACGCTGGAGGTCGCCGCTTCGGTCGAAGACCTGGCGGGTAATGTGATGGGAAAGGTGGCGGGCTACCAGTTCATCGTCGACAGCGACGCACCCGGCATCGTGGCGGTCAAGCCGCCCGATCAGGCGATTGGTGTCCGCACCGACACGGTCCCGCGCATCGACCTGACCGAACCCCTCTCGCGAGATGGTCGATCGGAACTCCTGATCCATCTGCTCGACGACACCGGCGCCGTGGTGCCGAGTCTGGTGTCGGGCTTTGGCAACTCCGTCCAGATCTTTCCATCGAGCCGCCTGCAGCCCGGCCGAACCTACACCCTCTCGATCGATCCCGGCCTGGCAGATTTCTGGGGCAATGCGGCACCGCTGGGTTTCCAGAGCCGGTTCACCACGGATCCTGACACCCTGCCACCCTCCGTGGAAGCCATGCAACCCGCCCAGGGCAGCACCGGTGCCGACCCGATGGCACCGGTGGTGGTGACCCTGCGCGAGCCCATCATCGACAGCAACCTCATATTTGGCTTCGGGCTCGCACCGATGGCGCCTGGCAGTTCCGAGATCCCGGCCCGGGTCAGCGTCGATGCCAGCGGGCGGGTGCTGACCCTGACACCCAACTTCAGCTTGCCTTGGGATACCGAGATCCAGGTGAACCTTCCTGCCCTGCAGGACCTGGCCGGCAACTTCTCGCAGCCGCAGGTGGCGGGCAGCTTCCGCACCGCGCGCGGCCTCTTCCCGCCCGCCCAGGTGCTCAACATTCCCCTGGGCTTCATCAGCAGCGTGGCCATCGGCGACCTGAACGGCGACGGCCACCCGGATCTGGCCTACAGCGTGCTCACCGACTTCGCCGCCGACCAGATCATGCTGCGCACCAGCCTGCCCGGCGGCGGGCTGGCCGAACCGGTGCCGCTCCCCCTGCCAGCCGGCTGTGGGTCCTTCATTGCCATGCGCAAGCTGATGGTGGCTGACCTGAACGGAGACGGGCGGGGCGACCTCATCGCCTCCAGCCCGATCTGCGGGGTGTTCGTCCACCTGCAGCAGGCCGATGGCAGCCTGGCACCTGGCCAGAACCTGCTGGGCGGGGTGGTCGACCACCTTGAGATCAAGGACATGAACGGGGATGGCCGCCCCGACCTGGTGACCCTGACCGGCGCCAGCCTGGAGATCTGGAGCCAGCAGGCCGACGGCAGTTTCAGCAGCCGCCAGCAGGTCAGCCTGCCCATCACCGATGCCGCTGACATCGCCGTGGGCGACCTCGACGACAACGGCCGGCCCGACATCGCCGTAGCCGCCGGCCGTGTGGGCGTGCTGCGCCAGGATGGGCAGGGAGGACTCGCACCCATCGACTGGGTCGAACCGAACTTCCTGTTCGCCGCGTGGTCGCTGGCCATCGGCGACCTCAACGGCGACGGTCGTCCCGACCTGGCCGTGGGCGCTGGGGGCAACCTGCCCAACACGGCCCTGCGGATCTATCACCAGCAGCCTGGTGGCCAGCTGGCCCCGCCCCTGGACCTCCCGACATACCAGATTCCGAATGTGCTCCGTCTGGCGGACGTGGACGGTGACGGGCGGCTGGACGTGGTGATCTCCCACCTGGCCTACTTCCGCGTCGGCATCTACCTGCAGGGTGCCCAGGGCCTGGGCAGCGAACAGCT
>JBJOKP010000356.1:0-3963 GCA_046046045.1 Pseudomonadota bacterium
CATGGCAAGAAGGCGGCGCGCTGCATCGATGCCTGGCTGCACAGCGCGCCCGACGTGGCGGTGGACGCCGCGCTAGCCGGCCTCAGCCATGCACCCGCGCCGCCGCCCGAAGCCGCGGGCAAACATGAACCGGCCCGCTTCGAACGCCTCAACCCCTGGTACTACAGCGATGCGCCCAAGACCCTGAGGCCGCAGTTGGACCTGGCCCGCCGCACCAGCAGCTTCGACGAGGTGCAGGGCGGGCTGACCGAAGCCAATGCCCTGTTCGAGGCGCGCCGCTGTCTCTCCTGCGGCAACTGCTTCGAGTGCGACAACTGCTACGGTGTCTGCCCGGACAACGCCGTCATCAAGCTCGGCCCGGGCCGGCGCTACGAGATCAATCTGGACTACTGCAAGGGCTGCGGCATCTGCGCCTCGGAATGCCCCTGCGGCGCCATCGACATGGTGGCCGAGTCGATCTGAGTCGATCCGGCCGGGGCCCCAGGCTCAGGCCCTGAGCCTGGGCCCAAGCCTCAGTGCGCCGCGCCGCCGCGGATCAGGTAGTCAAAGGCCGAGAGCGCGGCCTTGGAGCCTTCACCCGCGGCGATGATGATCTGCTTGTAGGGCACGGTCGTGGCATCGCCAGCAGCGAACACCCCGGGCGCGCTGGTGGCGCACTTGGCGTCGATGATGATCTCGCCAAAACGCGAGAGCTCCACCGTGCCGCGCAGGAAGTCGGTGTTGGGCAGCAGGCCAATCTGCACGAAGACCCCCGCCAGCTCGGGCGTGTGTTCGGCGCCGGTCACGCGGTCCTTCCAGCGCAGGCCGGTCATCTTCTGGCCGTCGCCGAGCACCTCGGTGGTCTGCGCGTTCACGTGGATGCTGACGTTGGGCAGGCTCTTGAGCTTGTCGATCAGCACCTGGTCGGCCTTGAGCTGGTCGGCGAACTCGAGCAGGGTCACGCTCTTGACGATGCCGGCCAGGTCGATGGCGGCCTCGACGCCGGAGTTGCCCCCGCCGATCACCGCCACGTCCTTGCCCTTGAAGAGAGGACCATCGCAGTGCGGGCAGTAGGCCACGCCCTTGGTCTGGTAGGGCTCCTCGCCCGGCACGTTCATCTTGCGCCAGCGTGCGCCGGTGGCCAGGATGATGGTGCGGCTCCTGAGCTCGCCGCCGTTCTCCAGCTTGAGCGTGGCATAGGCGCCAGGCGCCGTGGCGGGCTCCAGGGCGGCGACGCGCTGCAGCGTCATCACGTCCACCTCGTAGGCCTTCACATGGGCTTCCAGGGCAGCGGCGAACTTGGGGCCCTGCGTCTCCTGCACCGAGATGAAGTTCTCGATGCCCATGGTGTCCATGGTCTGGCCGCCGAAACGTTCGGCCACGATGCCGGTGCGTATGCCCTTGCGCGCCGCGTACACGGCTGCCGCCGCGCCGGCCGGGCCACCACCGACGATGAGCACGTCGAACGGCGCCTTCTCGCTCAGCTTCAGGGCCTCGCGGGCAGCCGCGCCGGTGTCGATCTTGGCGAGGATTTCCTTCAGCTCGATGCGGCCGCTGGCAAAGGCCTCGCCGCCCAGCTCGGTCTTGGGCACGGCCATGATCTGGCGTTCCTCGACTTCCTTCTGGAACAGGCCGCCGTCGATGGCCACGTGGCGCACGCGCGGGTTGAGCACGGCCATGAGGTTGAGCGCCTGCACCACGTCCGGGCAGTTGTGGCAGGTCAGGCTCATCCAGGTGGTGAAGCTGTAATCACCGTCCAGGGCCTTGATCTGCTCGATCACTTCGGGCTCGGCCTTGGGCGGATGGCCGCCGGCCCAGAGCAGGGCCAGCAGCAGCGAGGTGAACTCGTGGCCCATGGGCAATGCAGCGAAGTGCACGCCCATGTCCTGGCCGACGCGGGTGATCTGGAAGGAGGGGCGGCGCTCGTACTGGCCGTCGAAGCGGGCGCTGAACTTCTCGGGCGCAATGGCCGCGATCTCGGTGATTAGCTCGCGGATGTCGGCCGCGCCCTGGGAGTCGTCCAGGCTGGCGATCAGCGCGATGGGCTGGCTGATGCGCTCGAAATAGCCGGAGAGCTGGGCTTTGGTGCTGTCGTCCAACATGGCGGTGTCCTTGTGCGTGGCGGGGGTGATTCAGGCGTGGTCGTTCCGACCCGATTGAAACCACCCGCCGCGGCGCAGGTCGCCCGCGGGAGAGATGGTTTCAACCGGGCCTGAGCCGGTGGAAGGGGGAGGCGGGCAGGCTGCCCGCGCTCCAGATCAGCATGAGGGGCTGATCTTTCCGATCAGGGCGATCAGATCGGAACGATCAGATCTTGCCGACCAGGTCGATGCTCGGCGTCAGGGTCTTGGCGCCTTCCTTCCACTTGGCCGGGCAGACCTGGCCGGGGTTGGCGGCCGTGTATTGGGCAGCCTTGAGCTTGCGCAGGGTCTCGGAGACATCGCGGGCGATCTCGTTGCTGTGGATCTCGGCGGTCTTGATCACGCCGTCCGGGTTGACGATGAAGGTGCCGCGCAGGGCCAGGCCTTCTTCGGCGATGTGCACGCCAAAGGCGTTGGTCAGGGTGTGGGTGGGGTCGCCGACCAGGGGGAACTTGGCCTTGCCGACGGCGGCCGAGGTCTCGTGCCAGACCTTGTGCGAGAAATGCGTGTCGGTGGTGACGATGTAGACCTCGGCACCGGCAGCCTGGAAGGCGGCGTAGTTGTCGGCCGCGTCCTCGATCTCGGTCGGGCAGTTGAAGGTGAAGGCGGCCGGCATGAAGATCAGGACGGACCATTTGCCCTTGAGGCTCTCGTCGGAGACGGCGACGAACTTGCCGTTGTGGAAGGCTTGGGTCTTGAACGGTTGGACTTGGGTATTGATGATCGACATGGTCTGCTTTCAGCGGGTTGACGACGCTCCCTAGGCATCGCTGACTGGGAACGGAATGAATTCTGCGTCCGCCCAGGGCATGTGTCGATTTGATTCCCCGAATCCACCTGATAGGTTCAGCCAATGACAAAGCGCCAGGGCACCAGCTGCCCCATGGGCGCTGTACCGTGGCGCTGCACCCTGGCGCAGCCAGAGGTTTTGTCGAGGCCGGCAGGCCGGCGGAAGCACCCGTCTGGCCCGTTCCGTTCAGCGGGCGACGGGCTTGAACACGCCGGCGAAGTAGGCCGAGAGCTCGGCAAAGCCGTCCAGCGGCAGCACATGGGCGACGTATTGATCGGGCCGCACCACGATCACGCAGCCCTGCACACGGTTGATACCCCTCATGTCGTAGATGTCGCCCAGGCCCTTGTGGTCCACGCAGAAGATCTTCTCGTGGTCCTGCAGGCCCAGCCGGCCGGTCCTGGGGCGCAGCAGCGAGGGCATCTGCTCGTAGGCCAGCTGCTCGAAGGTGGGCTGGAAGACGCCGCGCACGTCGATCACCGCGTCCACGTCCTCGCCCGGGCGGGTGTGGCGCACGATGGGCGAGCTCGGGTCGGTCTCCAGCCAGTCGGCCAGGCGCTGCATGGCCGAGCCGGGCGTGCCGACATCGCCCTGGCCGGCGAAGGCATAGAGGCGCCAGCGGGCGTCGGCCTCGGCCACATGGCCCAGCTGTATCTGCTTGGCGTCCGAGAGGCGCACCACCGGGGCGGAATGGAAGCGCCGGCCGATCTCCTCGCCCCGGGCCAGGGCCTGGTGGGGCGAGGCGGCGAAGAGCGCCGAGCTGTCGTATTTCACCGCCGTGCCGCCGGTGAACTCGAGGTTGGCCTTGAACTGGCGAATGATGCGCGGCTCTTCCGTGCCGTCGCGTTCAGCCTGGGTGGTGGGGGCCGACATGGTGCGGGCCCAGGCATGGTCGGTCTCGACCAGGCGCTTGGCCTCGGTCAGCCGCTCCTTGGAATAGCTGCGCAGCAGGCTGGCGTCCGAGCGGCCCTGCAGCACATGGACCAGCTTCCAGCCCAGGTTGAAGGTGTCCTGCATGGAGACGTTCATGCCCTGGCCGGCCTTGGGCGAGTG
>JBJOKP010000357.1:0-3958 GCA_046046045.1 Pseudomonadota bacterium
TAGTTGGAGAAGCTGCGCCACTGCGCCAGGTCCAGCCGTGGCCGGAAGGCGTCGTCGTTGCGCAGCGACTGCACCGCCTGGATGAGTTGTTCGATGTCCATGGTTCCTGACCTTGCCCGGTTCGGCCGGCGCACCAGCGCCAACGATTGCAGGCCCACAAGCATCATAGGTTCCAGCGCTCGCCCGGGGTTTCCGCGGGGGCAGCGCCATGTCGTGAGCTGCATCACGAGTCGCCAAGGATGCGCGGAAACAGCCGTCCCCGCCAGCAAGAAGCGCTGCCGCCCTGTCTCAACTGCAACCGGGCGCATGTGGCCCCTGCCGGCTCACTTTCCGATGCAGAAGCGTCCGAAGATGTCGCCCAGCAACGCGTCGGCACTGTAGGCCCCGGTGATGCGTCCCAGGCTGTCGTGGGCCAGGCGCAGTTCCTCGGCCAGCAGTTCCAGGGCTGGTGCGGGGCTGGTGATGTGGGCCTGGGCGACGTCGAGGTGGCTGCCGGTCTCCTCCAGCGCCTGCACATGGCGGGCCCGGGCGATGAAGATGCCGTCGCCGCCCAGGGCCTGCCAGCCGGCGGCACGCAGCAGGGCCTGGCGCAGCGCCTCCAGGCCCGCGCCGCTGCGGGCCGAGAGCTGCAGCGGCGCGCTGGCAGGGTGGGCGTCGGTCGGGCCGGGACCTGCCTCGCCCAGCGCGGCGAAGGCCTGCATCAACCTGGCCGTGGCATGCCGCGCCTGCTCGGGTGGACTGGCGTCCTGCTTGTTGAAGACATGCAGGCGCGGCAGGCGCCGGGTGGGCGCATGGGCGGCCAGGCGCGCGGCGATGGCGGCCTCGGCGGCCAGGTAGGCGGCCTCGTCGGCGCGGGTGAGGTCGTGCAGGAACAGCAGCACATCGGCCTCGGCGATGGCCTGCCAGCTGCGCTCGATGCCGATGCGCTCCACCTCGTCGGCGCTGTCCTCGCGCAGGCCGGCGGTGTCGATCACGTGCAGGGGCACGCCCTCGATCTGGATGGTCTGGCTGATGCGGTCCCGCGTGGTGCCGGGCACGGCGGTGACGATGGCCAGCTCGGCGCCGGCCAGGGCGTTGAGCAGCGAGCTCTTGCCGGCATTGGGCTGGCCGGCGATCACCACGGTCAGGCCTTCGCGCAGCAGGGCGCCCTGGCGCGCCCGGGTGCGCACGGTCGCCAGCTGGGCGGCGATGGCGGCCAGGCGGCGGGTGGCGTCGGCCTCGCGCAGGAAGTCGATCTCCTCCTCGGGGAAATCGAGCGTGGCCTCGACCAGGGCGCGCAGCTCGATCAGGCCGTCGCGCAGCCGCTCGACCTCGCGGGAGAAGGCACCGCCCAGGGCCCGGGCGGCGCTGCGGGCCGCCGCCTCGGTGCCGGCGTCGATCAGGTCGGCCACGGCCTCGGCCTGGGCCAGGTCCAGCTTGTTGTTGAGGAAGGCGCGCTCGGTGAACTCGCCCGGCTCGGCCAGGCGCAGGCGGGGCAGGCAAGGCTGGCCATCTGCGCCGGGCGTGGCGGCGGCGGCCAGGCAGCGCGCCAGCAGCAGCTGCAGCACGATGGGGCCGCCATGGGCCTGCAGCTCCAGCACGTGTTCGCCGGTGTAGCTGTGGGGGGACGGGAAGTGCAGGGCCAGGCCGTGGTCGATGGGCTGGCCCTGCGCGTCCAGAAAGGGACCGAAGCTGGCCAGGCGCGGGCGCAGCGCCCGGCCGCAGAGCTGTTCCGCCAGCGGCTGCAGGCTTTGCGCGGCCGAGACACGCACGATGCCCACGGCGCCGCGGCCCGGGGCCGTGGCGATGGCGACGATGGGGTCCTGGCGGTCGTGCAGCATGAGGAGGCAGGGGAGGGGGCGGCGCGGATTGTGGTCCAGCGCCGCGCCGGGCCCGTGCCAGGGGCCGGGCGGGCGGGCCCGGAAACGACGACAGCCGCACGGGGCGGCTGTCGAGGGTGGCATTCGCGCGGGGGGAGGATTTCTCTGGCCTCCCGAGCCGCTCAGTCCGGGCTGCGGGTTGGGCCGCTGCCTGCTGATCGGGTCATGCCCCGCAGACGCATGGTCGCAGAGTCGGGCTGTCCCCTGCATCCCCTGACCATGCGACAGATGTCAAGATTGGTCAGACTGCGCGTGACCTTGGCACGCCCTGGGCGGCGGGCCTGTATCAGGATGCTGCCGCCGCGCCGGCGCCCGCATCCCTCGGCCAGCAGACTACTTGTTGAGGCCCAGCTGCCGGTTGATGGCCCATTGCTGCAGGATGGACAGCAGGGTGTTGGTCACCCAGTACAGCACCAGGCCGGCCGGGAAGACGAAGAACATGACGCTGAAGACCAGGGGCATGATCCACATCATCTTGGCCTGCACCGGATCCGGCGGCGTCGGGTTCAGCCAGGTCTGCAGCATCGTCGACAGGGTCATGATGATGGGCAGGATGTAGAACGGATCCTTGGCCGAGAGGTCGGTGATCCAGCCTATCCAGGGCGCGTTGCGCATCTCCACCGAGGACAGCAGCACCCAGTACAGCGCAATGAAGAAGGGCATCTGCACCAGGATGGGCAGACAGCCGCCCAGCGGGTTGACCTTCTCCTCGCGGTAGATGCGCATCATCTCCTGCTGCATCTGCTGGGGCTTGTCCTTGAGGCGCTCGCGCAGCTCCATGATGCGCGGGTTGATGGCCTTCATCTTGCCCATCGAGCGGTAGGCGCTGGCATTGAGCCAGTAGAAGGCCGCCTTGAGCAGCACCACCAGGGCGACGATGGCCCAGCCCCAGTTGCCCAGCATGCCGTGCAGCTTGTCCAGCAGCCAGAACAGCGGCTTGGCCAGCAGCGTGAGCCAGCCGTAGTCCTTCACCAGTTCCAGGCCGGGGGCCAGCGCGGCGAGCTTGTTCTCCTCCTGCGGGCCGGCGTACAGCGTGGCGCCGTGGCTCAGGCTGGCGCCCGGAGCCACCTCGGCCAGCGGCAGCACCATGGCCACCGAGTAGAGGTTGTCGGCCACCTTGGTGGCGCGGTATTCGCGCGTCTGGCCGGCCGGCACCAGCCAGGCGCTGGCGAAATAGTGCTGGATCATGGCGATCCAGCCGTCCGGGGCGGACTTCTCGTGTTCGGCCTTGCCCTTCTCGATGTCGCTGAATTCCATCTTCTGGAACTTGGCCTTGTCGGTGTAGACCGCCGGGCCGGTGAAGGAGCTGGGGCCCATGAACATGCTCGGCGCATCGACATTGCCGTCACGCACCAGCTGCAGATAGAGCTGGGCGGCGCGCGGGGCGCTCGAGCGGTTGATCAGCTCGTGGCGAACCTGCACCGTGTAGCTGTCGCGGCTGAGCACAAAGGTCTTCTTGAGCACCAGGCCGCCCTCTTCGGCCGACTCGAAGCTCACGCTCAGATCCTTCTGGCCTTCGGCCAGGGTGAGCGGGCCCTCCAGGCGCTGCATCGGCGTGTGGTGGTTGGGCAGTGCGGCCTCGCCCGCCTGGCGCGGCAGCAGGCCGGTCTGGGCCTCGTAGTAGCGCTGGCTGGAGCGCTCGAACAGGCTGACCGGCTTGTCGGTGGCGCCCTGTTCATGCTGCTTGAGCAGCTTGAGGCCGACGATGCTGGCGCCACGACTGTCGAAGGTGATTTCCAGCGCGTCGGTGCGGGCCACGACCGGGGCGACGGGCGTGATGGCGGCCGCCGATGCCGCGGCACCGGGTGGCACGGCCGTCGCGGTGCCTGGCGTGGCGGCCGGGGCTGGCACGCCGCTGGCGCCCGAGGCCGGGGCGGTGCTGGCGGCACTGGTCACGGCCGGCGGCGCAAACATCGAAGGTTCACCCTTCGAACGCTGCCAGCCGTCCCACAACATGACCAGGGACAGGGAGAACACGCCCCAGAGGATGGCGCGGCGGGTGTCGTTCATGATGGCGACTTCTTTCCGGTCGGGACGAGTGAACTTGCAGAACTTGCAGAGAGATCGGCGGGCGCAGCATGCTGTCCGGGTGCGGCATC
>JBJOKP010000358.1:0-3951 GCA_046046045.1 Pseudomonadota bacterium
ACCCTGCACAGCCGCATCGCCGCCAGCCTGGCGCCCGGCGGGCTCTTCATCCTCGAGGCCTACACCCCCGAGCAGCTGGGCTACGGCACCGGCGGCCCGCGCGACCTCGCCCTGCTGCCCAGCGCCGTCGACCTGCGCGCCGACTTCGCGCCCGACGTGGCCGCCGGCCGCCTCGAATGGCTGGAGTTCGAGGTCGGCCCGCGCCTCCTGGTGGAAGGCCAGCTCCACACAGGCACCGGACACACGACCCGGCTGGTGCTGCGGCGGACTGCCTGAGGTGGTGCAACGCCTCGGTGCGACGTCGTCGGTCCGGTGGACGGGTGCCCGGGGCGGTGTGTGGTCTGTCTACCTGCTGCTGCAGATGCTGGCGCTCCTGCTGGTGTCTACCCTGGCAGGCGCGCAACCTCTCCACGGCCCGCTGCCTGCCAGGCGTGAGCCGCCCACGGCGGCCCGGCTGGAACAGCTGGCTCGCTCGCCCACCTGGCTGCGCCTGATCCACCAGGCCCGCGGGCCGAGCGAAATCCATCCGGAGGGCTTCTTCCTGGCCCCTCAGGGCGACCGGGATCCGCTGGCCGAACTGCTGGCGACGCTGGCCGCAGGCCGCCAGGCCTGGCCGGTGGCCGAAACGGCACAAGCCCTGACAGGCCGTGATGTGGCGCCTGGGCTTCCGCCCGCGGGCGCGGTCGAGGCCCGCAACGTCGAGGGGCGCCGGGCGCGGGCCCGGCGTGCGCGGGCGGCGATGCACCCGCATTGCCGGTTCGCGGCCCGCTACGCCTGGCTGGCCGAACAGGGCGTCATCGACGATCCCGCGGCCGTCAGTGGACCGCTAGGCCCGGAAACTGCCGGGCGTCTGCCCTTTGACGCCCGCTGCCAGGTGCTGAAGGACTGGTTGCCCTGGGGTCAGCTCGAGGGAGCCAGCCTGCTCTTCGTCAGCGGCTACCTGGGCAACCCGGCCTCGACCTTCGGTCATGCCCTGCTGCGCTTCGACACCCGCGAAGGCCGCCAGGTGCAGGGGCAGACCGATGTGGCGGTGAACTTTGGGGCCGATGTCCCGGAGGGGGAGAACCTGCCGCGCTACCTGTGGAAGGGGATCTTTGGCGGCTATGCGGCCGCCTTCTCCGACCAGCCCTTCTACGCCAACGACCTGGTCTATGCGCACAACGAGTTCCGCGATCTCTGGGTCTACCGTCTGGCGCTGGATCCTGCCGCCCTGCGCCTCCTGGCGCTGCATGTCTGGGAGGTGCTGGGCGAGCCCTACGACTACTACTTCTTCGACCGCAACTGCGCGCTGCGACTGGCCGAACTGATTGAACTGGCCACCGGGCGAGACCTCATCGGGCCGACGGCACCTTGGCTCTGGTATGCGCCGGTGGAACTTTTCGAGGCGCTGCACCGCCTGGATGCCTCGCCCCCTGGCCTGCTCGACGGGCCGCCGCAGTTTCGGCCGTCTGCCGAGCGGCTGCTGGCCGCCCGCTACCGCGCCCTGTCGCCGGCCCTGCAAGCCCTGGCGGGGCAGTTCATGGCCGACCAGGCACCCGACATCGAGCGGCTGATGCGCGGCCTGCCGGTGGCGCAGCAACTCGATCTGCTCGACTTTGGGCTGAGCTGGTACGACTACCGCCAGGCCGGCCGGCCTGATGGCGTCGACCCCTTCTTGCGGACGTTGAAGGACCGTCTCCTGCTCGCCCGGCTGCGTCGTCCGCCGCGGGCACTCGCGCCGGCCGACCCGGAGCCACTGCCCTCGCCGGCCCTGGGCCACAGCCCGGGGTTGCTGGGCCTGGGACTGCAGGTCGGGCCTGGTCCGCAGCGGCTGATGTGGCAGGCGGCTGCCTTTTCGTACGAGCAGGGCGGCTTCCATGGCCTGAACCAGGGGGAACTCGCCCTGCTCGATCTGCGCGGCGGGATCGATCTGGTGGCCGGCCAGGCCGGTGGCCGCGTGCGGCTTGATGCGCTGGACCTGCTGAGGCTGGACAAGCGTGGCGGTGCGGGACAGCTAGTCCAGGGCGGGGCGGCCCTGGCCTGGCGGTTCAGAACCGGCTGGCAGCGCGACCCGGTGCAGGGGCCGGACGGGCGGCCCGAGGCGCTGCGCTTCGGGCTGGACGGGGGACTGGGCGCGGCCTGGCAACTCGGTGCCCTGGAGGCCTGGGCCCGCGCCCTGGGTGGCTTGCGCAGCGGGCTTGGCGGGCATGCAGGCCTGGCGGGCGGCGCGGAACTGGGTGCCAGCTGGCGACAGGGTCCCTGGCAGGTACTGGCCGGCCGAACGGTCTGGCCGGCCACCGCCGCGACGGCCTGGCCCTCCGCCACCCGCTTCGAGCTGGTGCATGCACTGGGGCGACAGGATGCGCTGCGGCTGATCTGGCACGGCGGCGGTCCGGATCGATCGATTCAATGGCGCTGGCAACATTTCCTCTGATCTCTGTCAAGCCACCGGAAGTCGGGTTGCTGGTGGGCCACAGCGCAAGCTGCCGGAGGCCTGCGCCAGTGGGTTCCCAGATTGACGAACTGTTTCTGCCTCCGCTCTACTTGTCTTCGAACGATGTCTGTTGCCACCGCAGGCATCGTTGTTCAACCATTCAACGAGGATCCAATTTCATGACGTCGAATTTCCGCAAGCTGCTGGGCACCGCCGTGATCTCCCTGGGGGCTCTGGCCATGGCGCCGTCCGTGTCGGCTCGCCCTCTGGCCGATGTCTATGTGCAGTGCGGCATCGGTGGCCTCCTGTTCAAGGAGACCAACTGGGCTGCCGTCACCTCCAACATCATCTGGGACCTGGGTACCACCGCCATCCTGTCCGACCTGTCCTCGGCCGAGAACTGCCAGGGCGGCAAGGCCAAGACCGCGGCCCTGATCTTCCAGAGCTATGCCCAGCTCGAGCAGGATCTCGCGCGCGGCGAAGGCCAGTACCTGGATGCCCTGATGGCCACCGCCGGCTGCAGCGCTGCCGCCCAGCCCCAGGTCAAGGCGGGACTGCGCCAGGATCTGGCCGCCCGCGTCGCCGCCGGTGACTACACCAGCGCCAGCCGCCTGCAGCAATCCCAGGCCATGCTGGAAAGCCTGGGCCAGCAGGCCCAGGGCGGTGCCTGCACCATCTGATCGACGACGTCGCGTGCCGGGGTTGCCCGGCGTGAAAAGGGCCGCCCTCGGGCGGCCCTTTTTCATGCGCAGGCGGGACTGGCTCAGGCCACCCCGTTGCTCACCTCGAAGTGGGACATCATGCACATGTCCTCGTGCTCCAGCAGGTGGCAGTGGTAGGCGTACTTGCCGGTATAGCCAGGGGGGATGTAGACCAGGAGTTCGACGATCTGGTTGGAGGGGATGAGCACCGTGTCCTGGCGGGCCACCAGGTCGATGTCGCCCGGGGCGGCCTGGGCCGGCTCGAAGGCGCCGGTGGTGGGGCTGAGTTCCCAGCGCCGCGTGACCACGAAGCTGACCAGGTGCACGTGGAAGGGGTGCATGTCCGGCAGGTTCTCGTTGGCGACCTGGGGCTGGGTGTTGCCCAGGTTGGCCACATACCAGCGCTCGTAGGTGCCGCCCTGGCAGCGGATGCTGGGGGCATGCAGCTCGGGGTAGCGGCCCGTGGCGGTGATGTCAGGGTCGGTCTGGCTGGTGAAGAAGCTGCGGCGTGCCAGGCGGTAGCCGGTAGTCGTAGCCGGGCCGGCTGCGGCCGGGTTGCGGGTAGTGGCCAGGTCGACGGCGAAGGGGATCTGCCAATCCGAGCCGCTGGCGTCCATCTCGAAGATCTGCACGTCGGCCCAGCCGCTGGTGCCGTTGACGGCTTCGTCCACGGCCCGGCCTTCGGTATTGCTCATCAGCAGCACCAGGCGATTGGGGCCGAAGGGCACGCCGGGCAGGGCTTCGAGCTGGCTGCCGCTCCAGGCGAAATCATCGTCGGCCGCCGCGCCGGCCAGGATGCGGTCCAGCGCCACGGTGTCCAGGGCCGGGGTGACCGCA
>JBJOKP010000359.1:0-3951 GCA_046046045.1 Pseudomonadota bacterium
AGGGCCAGGACCTCGACCCGATCGGCCAGCGGCGGGGCCGGCTGGGCCTCAACCCGGGCAGCATGCAGCAGCAGGCCAGGCCTCGACGGAGCCACGCCGGCAGGAGCTCGGCCAGGGCACGGCATGGGCAGGGCCAGCGGGGGCGCCATGGGCCTGGTGAAGCTAGGCCAGGACCGCGACCTGATCGGCCAGCCGCGGGCGCCATGGCCACGGCAGCAGCGCCGGCCGGCTGAGCCTCAACCAGGGCGGCATGCAGCAGCGGGCCGGGCCTCGACGAAGCCACGCCGACAGGGGCTCGGCCAGGGCATGGCATGGGCAGGGCCAGCGGGGGCGCCATGGGCGTGGTGGCGCTCGGCCGGGACCTCGACCCGATCGGCCGGCAGCGAGGCGCCGCGGCCGCGGCTGCAGCGCCGGCAGATCAGCCCCGGGCAGGCTTTGCGCGGCGAGCCTTTCGGGCAGCCTCGGCAGGTTCAATGCCCTCGCGCAGGGCGGCGAGATAGACCGACCAGCAGGCCATAAGGCGGCGCCGGTCTTCCACATGGGCCGCGCGGTCGTAAGCTGAGCCAAGCGGCCCGGCGGGCGCATGCGCAAGGTGCGCTTCCAGCACATCAGGCGCGAATCCCAGTGCCTCGCGGCCAAGGGTACGCAGGATGGCGCGCGCACCGTGGGGAACATAGACAGATGCCGGCACACCCATAGCGCGTAGCGCCACGCCCAGGGCCGCATCGCTTAGCGGCCGGGCACCACCACGCAAGCCAGGAAAGACAAAATCCGACCCGTCGCGGCGCTCCGCCAATTCGCCCAGCAGTTCAAGTGCCTCGCCTTCCAGGGGGACCACATGAGGCGGTCCGGCCTTGCGCGAAGCCTTGCCCTTCATCCGGTCCGCCGGTATGCGCCATTCACGTGCATTTAGGTCAACCTCGGCCCAGGTTGCGGCGCGAACCTCTCCGGGGCGCTGACCGGTCAGCAGCCCGAGCCGCAGGGCGGGGCCAGTAAGCGTTAGTCCGCGATAGGCCCAAATCATGCGCACCAAGTCAGCCACAGCGCGTGGATCTGTCGGCGCCGGATGATGACGCAGGGCCGGCGCAGGCAATGCGCCCCGAAGGTCGGCGGACGGATCACGCTCGGCAACGCCTGAAGCGATGGCATAGCGAGCGACCGCGCCGAATAGGTCGCGGACTCGGTGCGCAGTCTCCACGGCGCCGGCTTCCTCGACCACCCGCAGAACGTCCAGCAACTCGCGCGGCGACACATCGCGCAACGGACGCCGGCCCAACTTGGGGAAGATGTGAAGTTCCAGGCGGCGCACATTGCGTGCAAAGTGAGAGGCCGACACCGCGCGCGAATGCACGCGCGTCAGCCAGTCGCGCGCAACTGCCTCGACCGACTCCGGGGGCGGAAGACCAGCAGCGGCGCGGCGCTCGGCCTCAACTTGCGCGACCGCACGGGCCCGGCCTGCCTTGCGCTCGGCGCTCGGGTCGGTGTCCTCGCGGACCAGTTCGCGGGCGTCAGCGGCCTTCTTGCGAGCCTGCGCAAGCGTGACGCCTGGCCAGACACCAAGGCTCACGGTTTTCCGCCTTGCTTGGTGCGTGTAGTCAAAGCGCCACGCACGGGAGCCGTTCGGGAGGCGGAGCAGATAGAGGCCGCCCCCATCGGAGACTCTGCGGACTTCAGGCCTTTCGGCCTCGGCCTTGAGGGCCTTTTCGGAAGCAATCAGGTGAAGAGCGGCCATGCAGTAACTCGCTTGTGCAGTAACTCGCCGAGGCGGGTTCCTGCGCTAGTTACTGCCGACAGCGGCAGACAACAGCAGACAACCACAGAGCGGCGCAGCGGCCATTCTGAGCTAAGTCATTGAAAACACAAGCCCTGTCAGCGCTTGAATACGCTGACAGGGCGGTATCTGGTGGAGCCGGGGGGAATCGAACCCCCGTCCGCAAGCCATCCTCAGGCAGTTCTACATGCGTAGCTCTCTGTTTTGAGTCTCGCCGGGCGGGTCGCGCAGGAGCACGCTACCCGTCCAGCCAGTCACTGAATCTCGTCCTGTGCCGAGTGACCCGGCTCAGGACCAGACCATGTGAATTACCGCGCAGCCCCTGGTCTTGCGACCTCAGGCCCAGCCCATGGACAAGCTGTTGCGAGGCTCACCGGTGTTAAGCGGCGAGGGCGTACGTAGAGTCGTTCGCAGTTACTTTGTTTACAGTGGATTTACGAGCGGACTGGTGCTCGGCATGCCCTGCTCCGATTCCGCACCCACGTCGAAACCAGGTCGGCCCCAGAAGGGAGTGTGATTCTAGGCGAGGCCGGGGCACCGGCCTGTCGCCCTGGTTCAGAGGCCCAGCAGGGCCTGCAGTTCGGCAGGGGTCTGCACGAGGTGGTCGGCGCCCCAGGTGTCGATCGGTGCCTCCAGGCCCAGGTAGCCCCAGGCGACGGCCACGGTGGGCATGCCGGCGGCCTGGCCGGCCTGGATGTCGCGCAGGTCGTCGCCCACATAGGCGCAGCGGGTGGGGGGCAGGCCCAGCTGGCGGGCCGCTTCCAGCAGCGGGGCGGGGTGGGGCTTGGCGTGGGGGGTGGTGTCGCCGCAGACCAGGGCCTGGCTGCGTCCGGCCAGGCCGTAGTGGGCGACGATGGGCTGGGTGTAGCGGGTGATCTTGTTGGTGACGATGCCCCAGGGGCGGCCGGCCGCGTCCAGGGCGTCCAGCAGGGGGTGGACGGCCGGGAAGACGTGGCTGTCGCGGGTGGAGCGGGCCTCGTAGATGGCCAGGAAGTCGTGCTTGGCTGCCTCGAAGCCGGCGTCTTCGGGCGTGAGCCCGAGGGCGATGCGCACCATGCCGCGGGCGCCGCCGCTGGTGAGGGGGCGGAAGTCGAGCAGGGCGCGGGGCGCCAGGCCGCGGCTGGCGCGCAGGTCGTTGCCGGCGCCGCCGAGGTCGGGCCAGCTGTCGATCAGGGTGCCGTCGAGGTCGAAGAGCAGGGCATCGACATCCAGCCGCGGGGCCGGGGCCGAGCCGCTCATGCGCCGGCGGCCGGCTTGCGGCAGGCGATGAGGTAGTTCACCGAGGTGTCGCTGCTGAGCCAGTAGCGCCGCGTGAGCGGGTTGTACTGCATGCCGCGGCTGGCAGCGATGTCCAGGCCGGCATCGCGACACCAGTGGCCAAGCTCGCTGGGACGCAGGAAGCGGGCGTATTCATGCGTGCCGCGCGGCAGCAGGCCCAGCACGTATTCAGCGCCGACGATGGCGAAGAGGAAGGACTTGGGGTTGCGGTTGAGGGTGGAGAAGAACACCCAGCCGCCGGGCTTGCAGGCCTGGGCGCAGGCGGCCACGATGGCCGCCGGGTCGGGCACGTGCTCCAGCATCTCCATGCAGGTGACGACGTCGTACTGGCCGGCGGCCTCGGCCGCATGGGCCTCGGCAGCCACCTCGCGGTACTGCACGTTGCCGATGCCGGCCTCCATGGCGTGGAGCTGGGCCACGCGCAGGGACTTGAGGGCCAGGTCGATGCCGGTGACCTGCTCGGCACCGCGGCGGGCCATGGCCTCGGCGAGGATGCCGCCGCCGCAGCCCACGTCCAGCACCTGGCGGCCAGCCACCGGGCCGGCCAGGGCCTCGATCCAGCCCAGGCGCAGGGGGTTGATCTGGTGCAGGGGGCGGAATTCGCTTTCGGGGTCCCACCACTTGTGGGCCAGCTCGCTGAATTTGGCGAGTTCCTTGGGGTCGACGTTCTGCTGCAGCATGCGCGGGATGGTATGCGATGAGACCGGGCCGGGCGCTTGATCCAGGCCGGGTCCGGAAACGACGAACCCCGCCGCAGCGGGGTTCATGGCAGGGTGCCTGGGCGAACGGTCAGGCCGGCCGGGGCCAGGCGGGCGGCTCGTCGTCATCCGGCGCGCGGACGGGCCGCGGCGCCGGAGCGGACATCACAGCTTCTTGCGGGTGCCGACCACTTCGATCTCGAC
>JBJOKP010000360.1:0-3949 GCA_046046045.1 Pseudomonadota bacterium
CACGCGACGAATCCAGGAAAGGTGGCAGAGTGGTCGAATGCGCCGGACTCGAAATCCGGTATACAGGTCTCCCTGTATCGAGGGTTCGAATCCCTCCCTTTCCGCCAAAAACCGCCTTCGGGCGGTTTTTTCTTGTCTCGTGATGGGTGAAACGTGATGCGCTCTCATAGGAGAGTAATATTCACAGCGTTGCATGACGTTTAACCCAATCGCGCACCGCGTTGGGTGAATCGTTGGGTGAAACGATGCCCAAGGTATCCCCGGCCCTGACAGCCATCGAAGTCCGCCGCCTGGTCGAGCCTGGCGTGTACCAGGTCGGCACCGTGCCCGGCCTGCGGCTTCGTGTCGCCGGGCCTGACGCTCGCTCGTGGACTCTTCGGACGATGGTCGGAGGGCGCCGGGTCGAGATGGGCCTGGGTGGTTACCCGGCCGTGACCCTAGCCGGCGCCATCGAGCGAGCGCGCCAGGCGCTGGACGGCATACGCACCGGGGTCGACCCGCTGGCCGAGAAGCGCAAGCGCCGGGTGGTGATCGAGTGGACCTTCGACCGTGCCGCCCAGGCCTACATCGATGCTCACCGCGCCGGCTGGAAGAACGCCAAGCATGCCGACCAGTGGGTGTCGACCCTGGCCACCTACGCCTCACCCGTGTTCGGCTCGCTGCACGTCTCGGCCGTCGACAAGGCTTGCGTGCTGGAGGCCCTGGCGCCCATCTGGACCGAGAAGACGGAGACCGCCGCGCGCCTGCGCTCGCGCATTGAGTTGGTCCTCAACTACGCCACGCACCGCGGCTGGCGGCCTGAAGGGGCCAACCCGGCCCGCTGGCGTGGCAACCTCGACGCGGTGCTGCCCAAGCCCTCCAAGGTCGCACCCGTGGACCACCACGCTGCTGTGCCCTGGCGCAGCATGCCGGCCTTCTGGAGCCGCCTGGCGAGCGTGGATGGCATGGGCGCCCAAGCCTTGCGCTTCTGCATCCTGACGGCTGCACGCAGCGGCGAGGTGCGCGGCGCCACTTGGGCCGAGATCGACCTAGATGGCGCGGCCTGGTCGATCGACGCCTCGCGCATGAAGGCCGGCCGGCCACACCGCGTGCCCCTGTCGCCTGCGGCGGTGCAGCTGCTGCGCGAGCTGCCCCAGCTGGCGGGCGTGCCCTTGGTGTTTCCTGGCAATCGGCTGCGCGAGGCTGACGACGGCAGCTTGGGCCCGGCCCCACTCTCAGACATGACCTTGTCGGCCGTCCTGCGCCGGCTGGAGGTGCCAGCCACGGTGCACGGCATGCGCAGCGCCTTCCGTGACTGGGCGGCCGAGTCGACCAGCTTCCCGCCCGAGGTAGTCGAGATGGCCCTGGCCCATGTGGTCGGTAATGCCACTGAAGCGGCCTATCGACGCGGCGACCTGTTCGAGCGGCGCCGCGAGTTGATGGCCTCATGGTCGGGCTTTGTCGCCGGCGCAGGCGCGTAGACCAATGGCTCGCGCGATGACTTGGAGTGAGCGGCTGAAGCGGATCGAGCTTTTCTTGGCGCGCATCGGCACGCCCGTCTTCGTGCGAGGTGACATCGTGGTCTCCACCGCTTCAGTGCAGTGTGGTGAGCTGACAAAATTCGCTGCCATGGAGCTGCGGGACAGCTTCGATGATCTGTCGCTCAGGACTGCGCCGACTGCCGGTGATCTTGAGGCGTTGCACTACACCGAAGCGGCGTGCCAGTGCTTGGCGCGGTTCGTGTCGCGGCCGGATGGTCCGCAGGCGGCGGCGCATCTGTTCGAGGCGGTCGAGTTCTGTGGTGTTGCGCGATATGGTGCCTACCGAGCGTTAAAGGCGCGCGAGGTGGGGGCAACCGGTGGCCCACCGAAGGATGATTACCTCCAGAGGCAGATCAAGGCCGAATGGCTGAGGTACGGCGCCAACGGCTACTCTGAGAGAGACCGGGCCGAGTTGATCGCTGCGCGGCTGCACATCACGTCGAAGACCGTGCGGAAGCATGTGCGCGCGCTTGGTTTGAGAAAGACTCGAACCTAAAGGGGGTTCGGTTCGCGCAAGGGGTTTCAATGAATCCCATGACGAACACGCCCGCCTCTCCCGCCTTCATCCGGCCTCATGAGCTTGCAACTAGCCCCAAGCGACCGGGGCGATGGCCGGTCAGTCGCGCCACGCTGTGGCGGTGGGTCAGGGACGGGCACATCCCTGCACCGTCCAGCCTGTCTGCTGGCGTTCGCGCATGGCCGCTGTCGGTGATCGAGGAGGTCGAACGCACCTGGCAGGAGGGTGGCAAATGACCCCCGAAGTCCGAGCCATCATCCTTCGCCAGGCGGCCCGCCTGCTGCAGGCCGAACACCCCGTTTGCCGCGTCTCCTTCGAGCGTGGCGGCGACAAGTACCTGGCCCGCTTCGATTGGCCTGGGGTGGTCAAGGTCACCGACCGCAAGACCGGCGAGCTGATCGCTGAATCCCTGCCTGGCCAGCCTGCCGTCATGGCCGGCCAGGCGGTGTGAAAGGCTCACCACATGACCCCCCGCCCTGGGCGTGCTGCGTGCTGTGTGCTTGACCATGCCCGTGTGCCGCGTGCACACTTCCCCCAGGTGCTTGAAAACACCTTGAGTTCAGCGGATGGCCGCCCCGTCAGTGCGGCTTTGTCACGCCCGTATTCCGTCAAGGTTTCAAGGGGCGGGATGGGCCTACGCGCAAGCCTGGCCGCACGACTGAACTCGTGTTTTCAACATCCCGCCCACCCTGTGCCGCTTGAGAACGGCAGGGGTGGTTTCCGAAGCTCGTTCAGGAGCCTGAAACCATGACGATCCGCAACAGTGGCCGCCCGGTCACGATCAACGAACCGGCCGCGGCCGACTTCCTGCGCCGCGCTTGGCCGCGCATCACCATCACCCCCAAGTCCGCCGCGGCTGATGTGCAGCCGCGTGCTGCCCTGCGTGCCCAGCTGGCGCAGTGGCGCCGGGCGACCCGTGAGCTGTTCGTGCTGGCTGCCAACGACGCCGCTCTGCTGGCCGAGCTGACCGCCGAGGACCGCGAAGACATCCTCAGCGGGGCCGCCTGCCTGGCTACCGCGATGCGGTGCTGGGAAGAGAACCATGCGGCCAGCGTGCAACGTGGAGGTGCAGCATGAGCGCCGCTCCGAGGATCTATGAAGAGGCATCGAACCCTATCCGGGTCGATCTTGCCAGCGTGACGCCGATGTACTACCCGATCGTTGAACAGGCGCGTTTCGGCAGCGTCAAGGCGATGTGCAGGGCGCTGCGCATCGATTCGGTGGACGTGCAAACCTACATCGATATAGCGCGCGTGAACTGTTCTGACGTGGTGCCTATCCCGACCCTGTTCTTGGGCAATCCGGACGACAAGAGATGTGCGGTGTTGGTGCTTCGGTCGAATGGCTCCCTGGTGCTGTTCGTTGGCCTCTTTGCTGAGGCGAGTGAGAGCCTGGCCGAGGTTGATGGCCTTTGCCGCGAGATGGCCGCTGAGCCCCTTTTCTGTGGCCGTGAAATCAGGGTTGCCGAGTTCCGCGGCAACCCGAAAAACCAGCTAATCGGGAGCTGAGCCATGAGTACGACGAACAAGGCCCGCGCTGCGGGTCAGGGCGAAGCCATGCCCGCACGCATTCCCACCAGCGAAGATTGCCCGGCTGTGGCCCGGCTTTCTGTACTGCTGGATGAGGTGTTTTCGCTCGCCTACCGCTGCGACCGGATGTGCTACCACTTCTCTGGCCAGACCGTTGGCGGTGACACCGAGGCCGCCGAAATCCTCGTGGATGTCATGCGTGATGACATGCGCCGCATTGGCTGGATGGTCGAGAAGGCCCAGCTCATCCTGACCAGCGGCGGGGTGACCGCGGAAGCTGCCTTCGAGTGGCTGCTTCCCCCGAGCTGGGGCGCCATCGCTGAGCGCGAGGAAGCCGCACGAAAGGCGGCCGACGATGAGCGCGGAAGCTGACTTCCTGGCCT
>JBJOKP010000361.1:0-3938 GCA_046046045.1 Pseudomonadota bacterium
GCCGACTTCCTCGGCGCGGCGGGCCAGCAGCGGGCCGCAGAAGGCGTCGGCCTCCACGGTCACGTTGACCACGTGCTTGCGCTGGGCGAAGGCGAGCAGGCAGTGCTCCACCGCGGCGATGGGGTTGCCGGTGCATTCCACGATCACGTCGATGGCCGGATGGCTGACCAGGGCGCGCCAGTCCTCGCCCACATGGGTGTTGCCGAGCTTGACGGCCTCGTCCAGCGAGCGCGCCAGGCTGCGCTCGGCCTCCCAGCCCACCCGGGCCAGGTTGGTGCGGGCAGCGGCGGGCGAGAGGTCGGCAATGCCCACCAGGTGCACGCCCGGCGTGCGCGGGATCTGCGCCAGGTACATGGCGCCGAACTTGCCCGCGCCGATGAGGCCGATGCGCACCGGCCGACCTTCGGCCGCACGTTGCTGGAGCTTGCGATGGAGATTCATGATGAGGAGGCGAGTCGGGACAGGAGACGGCGGCTGGCAGCGATGGTCAGTGCGCCGGGCATCTTGCGCCGCCCGCTGCCCCGGGGGATGCACCAAGACGACAACCCTGGGGTTCACCCGTATTCGCGATTCTGGAAGGCCGCGTCTGCCCATGACCTGGCGCGGGGAGGCGCTCGCAGGCGTCGTTATCCTCGCCGCCATGAGTGCATCGCCCCCTGCTTCCACCGCGGCTGATCCGCAGAGCTCGGCCCCAGCGCTGCCGGCGCACAAGCCCTACAAGCGCCCGGTCTCGGTGCTGGTGGTGATCCACACCCCGGCGCTGGAGGTGCTGCTGATCGAGCGGGCCGACAAGCCCGGTTTCTGGCAGAGCGTGACCGGCTCGCAGGACGCCGAGGACGACGATCTGGCCACCACCGCCCGGCGCGAGGTGGCCGAGGAAACCGGCATCGAGGTCGGTGCCGCCGGCGGCCCGCCGCTGGCCGCCCTGCGCGACTGGCAGATGCGCAACGTCTACGAGATCTACCCGGTCTGGCGCCACCGCTACGCGCCGGGCGTGACGCACAACACCGAACATGTGTTCGGCCTGACCGTGCCTGCCGGCACCCCCGTACGCCTGTCACCGCGCGAGCATCTCCAGCATGTCTGGCTGCCCTGGCGCGAGGCGGCCGACCGCTGCTTCTCGCCCTCCAATGCCGAGGCCATCCTGCAGCTGCCGCGTTTCCAGGGCTGAGACCACCATGTTCACGCCCAGCAAGACAGATCCTGCCGCACCGCCGCGCCTGCGCGTGGCGACCTACAACATCCACAAGGGCGTGCGCGGCCTGGGGCCGGCGCGCCGCCTGGAGATCCACAACCTGGGCGCGGGGGTGAAGGCCCTGGCCGCCGACCTGGTCTTCCTGCAGGAGGTGAGGCTCTACAACCATGCGGAGGCGCGTCGCTTCGACCGCACCTGGTTTGGCTGGCCGCGCGAAGGCCAGGCGGATTTCCTGGCGCCTGAAGGTTATGCCTCGGCCTACCACACGAATGCCCGCACCCGCAGTGGCGAACATGGCAACGCCCTGCTCTCGCGCTGGCCGCTGGGCGAGATCGCCCATGCCGATGTGTCCGACCACCGCTTCGAGCAGCGCGGCCTGCTGCATGTGCCGGTGTACTGGCAGGGCCACACCATCCATGCCGTGGTGGCCCACTTCGGCCTGATGCATGCCAGCCGCAAGCGCCAGGCCGAACGCCTGGCCGACTACCTGGCCGCCGAGGTGCCGGCCGGGGCGTTGACCATCGTGGCCGGTGACTTCAACGACTGGGGCGAGCGCCTGGACCCCTGGATGAGCCGCACCGGCCTGCAGCGCGCCGGCGGCCACGGCGGCCTGCCGGCACCGCGCACCTTTCCCTCGCGCCTGCCCCTCTTCTCGCTGGACCGCATCTACACCCGCGGCCTGCGCTGCCTGCGCCTGGCCGCGGCCCGCGGGCCGGCCTGGGCGCGCATGTCCGACCACCTGCCGCTGCTGGCCGAGTTCGAGCTGGAGGCCGTCACGCCCGCGCTGAAGCCCACTGCCGATCCGGCGCTGCGGCCCGCACGGCCGCGCACCGCCCTGTCCGCCGAGGGTGCGCCCCTGGCGCGCGACCACACCCTGGCGGACTGAGGGCGCTAAAGCGCCTGGTGTTGTCGCCTGAACTTCTCGCCCGATCTGCCCGCCTTCCCGCCTGCCTTCCCGCCCCTCGCCCGGCCCCACGCCATGGCCCCCGCCCTGCCCCTGCACTGGACCTGGTACGTGCTGCCACGGGCCGGTGACAGCGCGGGCAACACCCTGCAGCTGCTGCGGGGCGGCGACGAGCTTTTTCCGGCCATGCGCGCGGCCATCGAGGCGGCCGAGCACGAGGTCTGGCTGGCCACCTACATCTTCCACACCGACGCCACCGCCCTGGCCCTGCTGGGCTGCCTGAGCGCGGCGGCCCGGCGTGGCGTGGCCGTGCACATCGTCATCGATGGCTTTGGCTCGCTGCACAGCGCGGCCGCCCTGGCGCCGCTGTGCGAGGCGGCGGGCATACGCCTGGCCGTCTTCCGCCCGCTGCGCCGCCTGGCCCACTGGCTCAACCCGGGCCAGCTGCGCCGGCTGCACATGAAGCTCTGCGCCGTGGACGGACGCATCGGCTTTGCCGGCGGCATCAACCTGATCGACGACCACATCGACCTGCGCCACGGCCGCAGCGAGGCACCGCGGCTGGACTACGCCGCCCGGGTGGAAGGCCCGGCCGCCCAGGCCATCGCCCAGGCCACCCGGGCGATCTGGTCACGCGCCGCCTTCGGCCGCTCCTGGCGGGCCGAGGCCCGCCGCCTGCTGGCCCGGGCCTGGCGCGACGACCTGATGCGCCGGCACGGCCAGTTCACGCCGCCCGGCGCCGCCCCGCCGCCGCTGCCGGCCCGCTCGCGGCTGGCCTGGCTCAAGGCCCAGCTCAGGCTCTGGCAGGCCGCCCGCGGCGGCCAGGGCGCCGGCCAGCCAGGCCGATCAGCCCTGGCCGAGCCAGCCACCCCGGCTCATGACGGGCTGTCCGCCGGTGCCACGGTCGCCCGCCTGGTGGTGCGCGACAACCTGCGCCAGCGCCGCGCCATCGAGCAGAGCTACATCACCGCCCTGGCCTCGGCCCGGGAACGCGTGCTGCTGGTCTGCCCCTACTTCTATCCGGGCGGCGAGTTCCGCCGCGCTCTCATCGATGCCGCGCGCCGCGGCGTGCGCGTCAGCCTGCTGCTGCAGGGCAAGGTGGACTACCGCCTCGCCGCCCTGGCCGCCCAGGCGCTTTATGACGAGCTTCTGGGCGCGGGCGTGGCCATCCACGAATACACGCCCGCCTTCCTGCACGCCAAGGTGGCGGTGGTGGACCAGCACTGGGCCACGGTGGGCAGCTCCAACATCGACCCGCTTTCCCTGCTGCTCAACCTCGAGGCCAATCTCGTGGTGCGCGACCCGCAGTTCTGCGCCGCCCTGGCCAGCGCCATCGAGCTCGATCTTGCCCAGGCCCGCCCGGTCAGTGGCGCCGACCCGCTGCAGCAGGGCTGGCGCGGCTGGCCCGGCCTCGTCCGCCGCGCCCTGGTGGCCTGGGTCGCCCACGTCTACCTGCGCGTGGCGGGGGTGACGGGGCGGTATTGAGCGCTTGCCTCAGCGCAGCTGGCGCAGCGCGGCGATGCGTTCTTCCATGGGCGGGTGGGTGGAGAACAGGGCCATGAAGCCGCCGGCGCGGCTGCTGATGCCCATGGCGGCCACGGTCTTGGGCAGTTCGCCGGGGTCCAGGCCGCCGAGGTTGGCCAGGGCGCGGATCATGGGCTGCTTGTTGCCCATGAGCTGGGCGGCGCCGGCATCGGCGCGGAACTCGCGCTGGCGCGAGAACCAGGCCACGATCATGGCGGCCACTGCACCCAGCAGCAGGTCCAGCACGATGGTGGTGATCATGTAGCCCATGCCCGGGCCGTCGCGCTCGTTCTTGAGGATGACGCGGTCGACCAC
>JBJOKP010000362.1:0-3937 GCA_046046045.1 Pseudomonadota bacterium
AGGCGGCGGTGCATGCCGCCGGGGCGCCGCAATCCGTGGTCGGCGTGCTGGTGGCCATGCTGGTGCTGCTGCCCGAAACCGCGGCGGCCGTGCGCGCCGCGGCCCACAACCGCCTGCAGACCAGCGTGAACCTGGCCGTGGGCTCGGCCCTGGCCAGCATCGGCCTCACCATCCCGGTGGTTGCCCTGGTCAGCCTGTGGCTGCCCCATCCCCTGGCCCTGGGCCTGCCGCCCAAGGAGACCGTGCTGCTGCTGCTGAGCTTCCTCATCAGCGCCATCACCCTGGCCGGCGGCCGCGCCACCGTGCTGCAGGGCGCCGTCCACCTGGTGATGTTCGCGGCCTTTGTCTTCCTGGCGGTGGTGCCTTGAGCCGGCAGTGAAGCTGGGGGACCTTGCTGGTCGCCGGGTCTCCGTATCATCCCGTCATGCCGGTCGTGTTTCGTCACCGCGGATGGCGCTTCTTCTTCTACTCCAATGAAGGAGATCCTCGGGAGCCCCTGCACATCCACGTGCGAGGTGTGGAGGGAGAAGCCAAGTTCTGGGTGAAGCCCGAGGTCAGCCTGGCACGCAGCGACGGTCTGGACGCCAGGACGCTGCGGGAATTGGCCGAGGTGATTGCCACCCGGGTCGACCTGATCGAGAGGACGTGGAATGACTACTTCGCCTAAGTCCGTGCGCTTCGATGACGACAGCCTCTGGGTCGACCTGGCGGATGGCCGCATCCTGGCCGTGCCACTGGCCTGGTTTCCGCGCCTGCTCTCCGCCACGCCGCAGCAGCGGGCTCAGGTGGAGCTCAGCCCCCATGGCCTGCACTGGGATGCCCTGGATGAGGACATCTCCATTGCCGGGCTGCTGGCGGGGCAGGGTGACCTGACCCGCCCTCAGGTCAAGGCCGCGTGAGCAGCATCACCTCGCCGATGCGGGCCTTGGCCACGTCTTCGGGCAGGAAGGGCAGGGCGGGCCATTCCTTGCGCGAATAGAGGCGCAGCTGGTCGAAGGCATGGGGCGAGGCCGGGTTGGTGCTCTGGCCGTAGGTGAGCAGGCCCTGGGCGACCGGGCCGCGGGCATCGAAGGTCACGGTCTGCACATAACTCGTGCCGTAGTCGATGCGCAGGCCCTGGGCGGTGATGCCGGTGGCGAACTGGTTGCCCAGGTTGTTGAGCACGCCTTCGATCTCGCTGCCGCCGTGCAGGGGAATCGCCTCGTTGGTGATGAGCGGGCGCTGCACGCTGCCCAGGGGGGCGTCGAGGGCGAAGCCGGCCGCCTTGACCTTGGTGACGGCCTGGGCCAGCCCGCCCCAGACCTTGTCGGCGATGGCCGGGTCGGCGAGCTTGAGGCCGTGCGGCGTGGCCACCGGCTGGGCTGGGTCGAAAGGCACGCGGTAGAGGCCGTTGAGGGACCGCACGCCGCTCCAGAACTCGAGGAAGAGGTGGGCGCCGCGGGACTCCAGGTTGTTGCGGCGGTCCCAGCCGGCCAGGGCGGTGCAGCCTTCGCGGGCCTCGGTCGCTGCGGGCGGGTTGGCGCTGCAGGCGACCAGCAGGTCGGGCAGCACCTGCTGGGCCATGAAGTTCTGGTTGCTGAAGAGCTGCTGCTGCACCGCTGCCGGCGTGGCCTTTCCCCGGGCCAGCAGCTCGGGGATCTCCTGCAGGCCGGCGCGGGTGCGCGGCCGGTTCAGCGCGGCGTCGCCCACCAGGGGCGAGATGCCCTCGAAGCGCTGGGCCGGGTGGCTGTAGAAGAAGCTGTCATTGCTGTTGTGCACCCAGTCGCCCCGCACGGCCACCGGCAGGCGGGCCGGCGGGGTGAGGCCGGCCACGGGCGAGGCGGCGTCCTGGCGCCAGTCGCAGTCGCTCCGTGAGCCATTGAGCACCACCAGGCCGGCACCGCGCCGCAGGGCGGCCGCCGGGGCGCTGGGGGCGCAGCGAGCCAACTGGGCGGCGTCGACATCGGGCACCACGCTCATGTCGGCATACAGGGCGTTGCCGGCGCGGTCGGCGGCAATGGTGTTCACCCAGGGCAGGCCCAGGTTGCGCATGGCCACCTGCAGGTCGGCCACGCCGCGGGCGCGGGCAAAGCCCAGCCAGGTCTCGCCGCTGCGCACATTGCCGCTGTTGGCGTCTTTCAGGGCATAGGCGGTCTTGGCGGTCCAGGTCAGGCCGGCGCGGGGGATGACCACCATCGGGCCCCAGATCGTCTGCCACACGGTGTGGCTCTTGCTGGCCAGGCTGCCGTCGGCTTGGCGCACCTGGATGTTCACGCTGCGCGCCACCATCTTCTGCACCTGGCCATCCACCAGATAGCTGGTGGGATCGTCGGGCGTGAGCGCCAGCTCATGCAGGGTGAAGCGCTTGCCGGTGGAGACGGTGTGGGACCAGGCCACGTCCTTGTTGAAGCCTATGGTCACGGCGGGGAAGAAGCCGTTGCCCGCGCCCATGACGTCGAACTGGCCCGGCACGGTGAGGTGCACCTGCCAGAAGCGGTTGGTGCCGGCCCACGGAAAGTGCGGGTTGCCCAGCAGCAGGCCGCTGCCGTTGGCCGTGGTCTCGCGGCCGAAGGCCCAGGCGTTGGAGCCGAGGGTGGGGTCGAGCAGGCCGGCCTCGCGCATGGCCTGGGCGGCATCGGCCATGAGGACGGGGGCCAGCTCGGCGGCTGCCGCCTTGGCCTGCGGCGGCCGGGCGCCGAGCATGGCATCGGCCAGGGCCACGATGCCGGCCTGGGTGATGGGGATCTCGACCAGGCGGGCGTAGTCGGTCTGGGTCATGGGCCGCACCCAGGGCTGGCCCTTGCAGGGCTCGGGCAGGTTGGCGGCGTGATCGGCCAGATAGCGGTTGTAGCCCGCGATGTAGCCGCGCGCCATGCTTTGGATCTCGGCGCTGGTGCCGGCCCACTGGCGTGCCAGGGCGGCGTCGTCCATGTGGGCGGCGACGAAGAGATCGATCTGCTCGTTGGCCAGCACCCGCCGGCCCAGCAGGGCCGTGGCCGTGCCGCCGAACCAGCGTGACCGTTCACCCCGCGCGGTGAGCAGCTGGTCGGCCGTCAGGCAGACGTTGTCCTGCGCATGGGCGTAGGCCATGCCATAGGCCAGGCTCTCCACGTCCGGCGCGCCGATGTGGGCCACGCCAAAAGCCGTGCGGGTGATGCTGGCGGTGCGGGCCGGGAGGGTGTCGTCGCCGCCGCCCGGGGCAGTGGCGCAGGCGGCCGGGGCAACCAGCAGGGCGGTGGCCAGCAGGGTGGCCGGCCGGGGGAGGAAGGTCCGGGGCGTCGTGCTCATGGAGGGTCCGGCAAGGCGGTGGATGGTGGTCGATCCATCATCCCCCTGGCCCTCGCCGCCCCGGCTCCCGGCTAACCCGAGTGCCAGGCACCGGCGGGCGCAAGATCACGCGTCCCTGGTCCCGGCCGCGCCACCGGCGGGCTTACATGCTGCGGCGGTACTGCCCGCCCACCTCGAACAGGGCGCTGGTGATCTGGCCCAGCGAGCAGCAGCGCACCGCGTCCATCAGCACCTCGAAGACGTTGCCGTTCTCGATCACGGCCTGCTGCAGGCGCGCCAGCATGGGGCCGGACTCGGCCGCGTGACGGGTGTGGAAGTCGTTCAGGCGCTTGAGCTGGCTCTGCTTCTCGTCGTCGGTCGAGCGGGCCAGCTCGATGCTCTCGGGCACCTCGTCACCCTTGGGGTTGCGGAAGGTGTTGACGCCGATGATGGGGTACTCGCCGGTGTGCTTGAGCATCTCGTAGTGCATCGACTCTTCCTGGATCTTCGAGCGCTGATAGCCCGTCTCCATCGCGCCCAGCACGCCGCCGCGGTCGGCGATCTCTTCGAACTCGGCCAGCACCGCCTCTTCCACCAGCTCGGTCAGCTCGTCGATGATGAACGCGCCCTGGTTGGGGTTCTCGTTCCTGGCCAGGCCCCACTCGCGGTTGATGATCATCTGGATGGCCAT
>JBJOKP010000363.1:0-3923 GCA_046046045.1 Pseudomonadota bacterium
CTGAAGGCCGCCACCCGCTGGCCGACCTGCAGATGGCTCACGCCCTCGCCCACGGCGCTGACCACCCCGGCGAACTCGCAGCCCGGCACGAAGGGCAGGGGCGGCTTGACCTGGTATCGGCCCTGGGTGATGAGCAGGTCGGGGAAGTTGAGGCTGGCCGCCCGCACATCCACCACCACCTCGCCGGTCGCGGCCTGGGGCGTGGGCAGGTCGGTCCAGCGCAGGGCGGCGGGGCCGCTGGTCTCGGTGCACAACCAGGCTTGCATGGGGCGTCTCCTCTTGATCTGGAACAGGTGTGGATGTCCGGGCGGCGGATCATAGGGAGGCGCCGCGGGCCGGCTTGTCGCCGAGTTGTCGCCTGGGCGTCGCAGCCATGTCGGGCCTGCACCCGCCAGGCTGCTCCCTAGAATGGCCGCATGCGCATCCTGGTAGCCAATGACGACGGGTATCTCGCCCCCGGCATCGAAGCCCTGGCCGCGGTCTGCGCCGAGTTCGGCCAGATCGAGGTCGTGGCCCCCGAGCAGAACGCGAGCGGCACGAGCAACTCCCTCACGCTGAACCGCCCGCTGATGGTGAACCAGACCCCGCGGGGCTGGCGCTATGTGAGCGGCACCCCCTCCGACTGCGTGCACGTGGCCCTCACCGGCCTGCTGGAGCAGCGGCCCGACCTGGTGATCTCGGGCATCAACAACGGCGCCAACATGGGCGACGACACCATCTATTCCGGCACGGTGGCGGCGGCCATGGAGGGGTATCTCTTCGGCATCCCGGCCATCGCCTTCTCGCTGGTGGACAAGGGCTGGGCCCATCTGGATGCCGCGGCCGACGTGGCGCGCAAGGTCATCGCCGCGGTGCTGGAGGGCCAGTCGACCGGCGCAGCTGCAGGGGCTGCGCGTTCGCCCTGGCTGCTCAACGTCAACATCCCCAACCGGGCCGATGCGGCCTCGCTGCCCTGGCAGCTCACCCGCCTGGGCCGGCGCCATGCCAGCGAACCGGTGATCCGCCAGGTCAATCCGCGCGGCGAGACCATGTACTGGATCGGTGCGGCGGGCGACGCCCGCGAAGCCGGCGAGGGCACCGATTTCCATGCCCTGGCCCATGGCGCCATCTCCATCACGCCCCTGCAGGTGGACCTGACCGACCACGCCGGCCTGCCGGCCTGGGCCAGTCGGCTGGCCCGCTGAGGCGGCAGGCGCAGCAACGGCGGACGGGATTCGAGCGGCATGGACAGCCAGCAGCCTCCGTCCGGCAAACGGTTCCCGGCGCGCTGGGTGGCCCGGCCGGGTGAGGGTCGCGTGACCCGTCTGCCCGAGAAGCCGTCACCCGGTCGGCCCGCTATGGCTGGCCCGGCACCCCTGGCGGCCGCACCGGCGGCCACGCCCACGGGCAACTCCGCCGAGCCGGGACAGAAGCTGCTGCGGCCCCAGTCGGCCTGGGCCCAGACCCTGGGCGAGCAGGGGCGGGCCCGCGGACCGGGCGGCCTGGGGCTGGACGTGCCCGGCATGCGCGAACGGCTGGTGCGCCAGGTGAACCTGGACGGCTGCCAGGATGCCGCCGTGCTGGCGGCCATCGCGGCCGTGCCGCGCCATGTCTTCGTCGACACCGCCCTGGCCGCCCAGGCCTACGAGGACACGGCCCTGCCCATCGGCCATGGCCAGACCATCTCCAAGCCCAGCGTGGTGGCACGCATGCTGGCCCTGCTGCGCGAACGTCCGCCCGGCGCACCGCCGGCCCCGCCCCTGCTGGGCCGGGTGCTCGAGATCGGCACCGGCTGCGGCTACCAGGCCGCCCTGCTGGCGCGGCTGGCCCGCATGGTGGTGTCCATCGAGCGGGTGCGCCCGCTCTTCGATCTGGCGCGCGAGAACCTGGTCGAGCTGCGCGGCGACCGGGTGCGCCTGGTCTATGGCGACGGTCGCCTCGGCCACGGCCCCAATGCGCCCTACGACGGCATCATCGCCGCGGCGGGCGGGGATGATCTGCCCGAGGCCTGGCTGCAGCAGCTCGCGCCGGGTGGGCGTCTGGTCGTTCCCTGGGCCCATGCGCCGGGCCAGCAGCGCCTGGTGGTGATCGACCGTCTGGCCGATGGCCAGCTGCAGCGCCAGGACCTCGAGGCCGTGCGTTTCGTCCCCCTACAATCCGGCGTCACCGATGCGGGGTGGCGCTGAGCTGTTCAAGCCCGGCGTGATCGCCCTGCACAGGCTGCCCATGTGCCGCATCTGGCGGCTGGTGCAGCGGCTCCTGCGGCACCCGGCATCACCCGGTCTGCCTGGCCTGTTCCGCTTGCACCGTCTGCATGCGGTGGCCAGCACACTCCGGGGCCGACCGCCCCCACCTTGGTCAGGTCGGTTCGATCTGGCGACTGCCCCCACCCCCCTACATGACGAACGTCGTCGGTTTCGCGAGCGTCTCCCGTCCCCCTCAATCCCTGAGCCGGCCAGTGCTGCTGGTCTGCCTGCTGGGCAGCCTGACGAGCATCCTGGGCGGTTGCGCCTTGCCGCGCAACAAGGCCCCGGTCGAGGACCGCGGCAGCAGCGTGCTGGGCCCGGTGGTTCCACCGCCGCTGATCGAGGCGCCGCGCGCGCCGGCCCCAGCGGCCAGCCACGGCCCGAGCTCGGCCCAGGGCGGCCAGGCGGGCTACTACACGGTGCGGGCAGGCGACACCCTGATCCGCGTCGGCCTGGAGACGGGCCAGAACTGGCGCGACATCCAGCGCTGGAACAACCTCGAGAACCCCAACCTCATCGAGGTGGGCCAGGTGCTGCGGGTCACGCCGCCGGGGCTGGATGCCTCGGCCACCCTGGTGCGGCCGGTGGCGGCCAGCCGTCTGGACAACCGCACGGCGGCCAGCGCGCCAGCGGGTGGGGCCAGCAACGGCGGCGGCAACGCGGTGCCCAACAACGGCGCGGCGCCAACGGGACAGGCGCCCCTGGCCGGCAGCAGCGTGGTCGGTGCCACGGTGGCCATGCCGGCAGTGCCGGTGGCAGCCACGGGCACCCAGGTGCCGGCCTCTGCACGGGATGCAGACGACGACATGAGCTGGGCCTGGCCGGCCCAGGGCCCGGTGATCAGCAGCTTCGATGACGCCCGAAGCAAGGGCGTGGCCATTGCCGGCAAGGCGGGCGATCCGGTCATGGCGGCGGCCGACGGCAAGGTGGTCTATGCCGGCTCCGGACTGCGCGGCTACGGCAACCTCATCATCATCAAGCACAACGACACCTATCTCACCGCCTACGCCCACAACCAGACCCTGCAGGTCAAGGAAGACCAGCCGGTGCGGCGGGGCCAGAAGATCGCCGAGATGGGATCGAGCGATGCCGAGCGGGTGCAGTTGCACTTCGAGATCCGCCGCAAGGGCAAGCCGGTCGATCCCAGCCGCCTGTTGCCCGGGCGCTGATCCCGGCCTGGTGGTGCGCCCTGGGGGTTGCATCAACGCCCCGCCAGAAGAACGAAGAGCCGGCAATGCCGGCTCTTCTTCTTGGGGCTGAGACAGGGCAGGGTGCCTGGGCTCCAGCCTGGCCTCAGAACTTGGCGATGTAGGCCGCGATGTCCAGCAGGTCCTGGTTGCTCAGGGAGCTCAGCCCGTTCATGGAGCCCACGTTCCTGATGGCCGACGAGATTGCCGCGGCCGTTCTGCCGTCCTTCACCTTCAGCACATTGCCCGCCACGTTGGCGGTATGACAGCCGGCGCAGCTGGCCGCGTATTTGTCCAGCCCGGCCACGGCGTCACCTACGGGCGCAGGGGCCGGTGCCGGTGCCGGTGCCGGTGAAGGCGAGGGCGAGGGCGAGGGCGAGGGCGAGGGGCTGGGGCTGGGGCTGGGGGCAGGCGCCGTGGCTGGCACGGCCTTCCAACTGCCGGTGTCGCCGTTGGCGAGGGTGAAGCTGCCGCTGGCGCTGCCGTCGGCGGCCAGCGTGCCGGTGAGGGT
>JBJOKP010000364.1:0-3922 GCA_046046045.1 Pseudomonadota bacterium
GCTGGATCGCCCGGGCAGTGGCAGGCCAGGCGGGCCTCGCGGTCCATGCGGCAGACCACCGCCTGGCCACTGCCCTGCCACTGGCCCGTGGCCGGGTCACGGTGCAGCCAGAGCCCGCGCAGGCTGGTCGCCGACCCGGCGGCCGAGGCCACCGTGGCCGGGGCGAGCGGCTGGCAGCTCGCATCCAAGGCCCGATCCAGATTGAGATGGGCCAGGGCCCATTGCAGGCCGGCCTCGGCAGCCTGGAAGCTGAACTGGCTGCGGGCGGACAGGGCTGCGGCGCGGATCTCGGCCACGAGGGCGCGGTTCAGGTAGAGCAGCAGCAGGGTGGCGCCCAGCAGCAGCACCAGCAGCACAGGCAGACTGGCCAGGCCGGACCTTGCCGGATGCGCGCAGGTTGGCCGACAACGCTGCGGCGAGGGGTGGCGCGCCGAATGGGCCATGGTGGTCTGCGCGGTGACGAGGTCAGGCGGCCGGGCAACGGCCGACGATCCAGGCATTGCGCAGGCTGACCTGGTGGCTCAGGCTGCGCTGCAGGGTGGGCTCGGCCGCGGCCTCGGCGCTGATCTCGATCTCCACCCAGGGCTGGACCAGGCGGGGCGGGCAGTCCGGCCCGCTGGGGCTGGGGCAGGTGTTCAGCTCGCACTGGTCGAGCAGGCTGGCCTCGGTCTGGCCGCTGCGCACCTGCAGGCCGGTGATGCGGATGAGGCGCGGGTCGGTCAGGGCCTGCCAGGTGTCGGCCTCGCTCGGCGCCAGCGCGGCGCCCAGGGTGCGCCAGTCCAGCGTGCGGCTGGTGGTGTTGAGGCGCAGGCCGAAGCGTTCATTGCCGCCCTGCAGGTCGTCTTCCGCGCCGCCATCGCGGCTGTAGGCATAGCCGAGCTGGATGCTGGACTGAAGGCCGGCCGGCGCCGGGGCCGGTGCCAGGGCCTGGTAGGGATTGATCGGCGGTGTGCCCGTCGGCATGGCCCGATCCACGGCATGGCCCCAGTAGCCGGCGCGGCGCAGGTCGCGCACCACCAGGTCGAGCACGGCGCGCAGTTCCTGTTGCAATCGGCTGTCCAGCAACTGGCGGCGCTGCTCCTGGATCTGGCCCAGCAACAGGCCGGCCGTGGCAGCGACGAGGAAGAGGCCCAGGGCCAGACTCACCATCATCTCGATGAGGCTGAGGCCGGCCTGCTCGCGACGGTGTCGGGCCGATGGGGACATGGACAGGCTCCGGGATGGTCAGGGTCTGGACGATGAACGGTGCAGCGGCGGTGGGTGGGCCGACCTCTGGGCTTCACTGTCCCCAGCAGTTGCGATTGGCGTCGGGCGGGTTGCTCACGTCGCGGTCGGCGCCGGAGCGCTGGGTGCTGCGCCCACCCGCCACCTGCAGCAGGAAGTGGCGGCAGGGGGTGTCCGCCGACTGCGGTCCGGTGGCCTCGGCGCGTACCTCATAGGCCAGGCCCTCGGCCCCGCTGGCCGCCTGGGTGCTGAGCAGGTAGTGGCCCGCGGGCGATCGCTCGGCCAGACCCAGGCCGCCGCCGCCACCCAGGCTTGCGGCGTAGTCGGGCTGGCGGGCGCGCAGCCGCTCCTGGGCCTGCTGCACCGCCAGGATGCCGGCCAGGGCATCAGCCCGGCGTGTCTTGCGGATCTGGCTCTGATAGCTCGGCAGGGCTACTGCAGCCAGCAGGCCCAGCACGGCCAGCGCGATGAGCAGCTCGATCATGCTGAAGCCACCGGTTGAGCCTGAGGCCGCAAGCGTCCGCCCGCCTGGACCTGCAGCTTCAGCAGGCCGGCACATCGCCCACCTTGGGCCCCGGGGCGCAGAGCCTGATCCGCCCGAGGATGTTGATGACATGACGCAGGCTGCTGCCATCGCTGCCCTGGATGTCGATGGACCCCGTGGGGCTGACCGTGCCCTGGCGCGGGTCGATCAGCTGCTGGCTCACATTGGCCCGCAGGCTGACCCGGTCACCGGCCGGCACGCCGACCACGCGCAGGACTTCGGCGCCCGGCTGGCTGCAACTGGTGCTGCCGTCGGTTCCGCAACTGCAGGCCAGTGCCGGGCCGGTATGCACGAGGTAGCAGCTGCCACCTGCCAGCGGGTTCTGCACCCGCAGGCGCAGGCTGGTGCCGCGGGCCACCGCCAGGCTGCGGGCCCATTGCAGATCGGCCATGAACTGGGCGGACAGCCCTTCCAGGCGGCGCCGGGCCACAAAGCCGTCGAAGGAGGGCAGGGCCACCGTGAGGCTGAGGGCCACCAGGCTGAGCACGACCATGAGCTCGACCAGGGTGAGGCCGGCAGATCCAGACGGTTCGGCTAGGGCTGGCTCGCGGCGCTGCGTCTGTCGCAGCCTGGATGCGAGCCGCGGATGCGGGATCACCATGGCAACTCCTGAATGGCAGGGGCCAGAGGGAGACGGCGCAGTCCGGGGCGCGGGGCGGGATCTGCGTCAGCCTAGCAGCGGGCCTAGTGGCCCTGCAGCGGCTGGCAGTCTAGGAAGCGGTTCCCGCCAGGGATGTCCCCCTGATGGGGGAGAGGCGGCAGGGTGGCCATCCGGCCGCCCGGCGCTCAGATCTCCTTGATCAGGCGGCTGAATTCATCCACGTCGGTGAACTCGCGGTAGACCGAGGCGAAGCGCACATAGGCCACCTTGTCCAGGCGCTTGAGTTCGCGCATCACCAGCTCGCCGATGCGCGAGGTGCTGACCTCGCTCACGCCGCTGGCAAACAGCTTGTCCTCGATGCGGGCGATGGCGGCATCGACCAGGTCCACGCTCACATTGCGCTTGCGCAGGGCCAGGCTCATGGAGGACCGCAGCTTCTCGCGGTCGAAGACGCTGCGGTCGCCGTTCTTCTTCACCACCGCGGGCATGGCCAGTTCGGCCCGCTCGTAGGTGGTGAAGCGCTTGTCGCAGCGGGTGCAGCGACGCCGCCGGCGGACGGCGTC
Organism: Pseudomonadota bacterium; assembly: GCA_046046045.1. Classification (GTDB taxonomy): domain Bacteria; phylum Pseudomonadota; class Gammaproteobacteria; order Burkholderiales; family Burkholderiaceae_C; genus Sphaerotilus. Next base: position 2,933 of record JBJOKP010000364.1, read on the forward strand.
GCCTTCGTCCGATTCGCGGGTCTCGACGACCTGGGTGTCCTCGTTGGTGCAGTAGGGGCAGCGCATGAGGGGGTGTCGGGAGCCGCGGGTCGGGACGGGCCGGCTTCAGCGGTAGACCGGGAAGTCGGCGGTGAGGGCTGCCACCTGGCCGCGCACCCGGGCCAGCACGGCCTCGTCGTTGGGGGCTTCCAGCACGTCGGCGATCAGGTTGGCGGTGAGGATGGCCTGAGCCTCCTTGAAGCCGCGCGTGGTCATGGCCGGCGAGCCCAGCCGGATGCCGCTCGTCACCATGGGCTTCTGCGGATCGTTGGGGATGCCGTTCTTGTTGCAGGTGATGTGGGCGCGGCCGAGCAGGGCTTCGGCTTCCTTGCCGGTCAGGCCCTTGGGGCGCAGGTCGACCAGCATCACATGGCTTTCGGTGCGGCCCGAGACGATGCGCAGGCCCCGCTGCACCAGGGTGCTGGCCATGGCCGCGGCATTGAGCACCACCTGCTGCTGGTAGGCCTTGAACTCGGGCTGCAGGGCCTCCTGGAAGGCCACGGCCTTGCCGGCGATGACGTGCATCAGCGGACCACCCTGGATGCCCGGGAAGATGGCCGAGTTGATCTTCTTGGCGATCTCCTCGCCGCGCATCAGGATCAGGCCGCCGCGCGGGCCGCGCAGGGTCTTGTGGGTGGTGGTGGTCACCACGTCGGCATGGGGCACGGGGTTGGGGTAGACGCCCGCGGCGATGAGGCCGGCGTAGTGGGCCATGTCGACCATGAAGTAGGCGCCGACGGCCTTGGCCACGCGGGCGAAGCGCTCGAAGTCGATGCGCAGGGCATAGGCCGAGGCACCGGCGATGATGAGCTTGGGCTTGTGCTCATGGGCCAGACGCTCCATGGCGTCGTAGTCGATCTCTTCCTGGGCATTGAGGCCGTAGCTGACGACCTTGAACCACTTGCCGCTCATGTTGAGCGGCATGCCGTGGGTGAGGTGGCCGCCTTCAGC
>JBJOKP010000365.1:0-3913 GCA_046046045.1 Pseudomonadota bacterium
AGGCCTTCAGCCGCATTTCCGGCTACGGGCTGGAAGAGCTGCTGGGCCAGAACCCTAGCCTGCTCAAGTCCGGCCGCCATGGCGCAGAGTTCTACGCCGACATGTGGAGCCGCCTGACCGAGCAGGGCCTGTGGCAGGGCGAGATCTGGAACCGGCGCAAGAGCGGCGAGATCTACCCGCAGTGGGTGACCCTGAGCGTGGTGCGCGATGACGCCGGCCTGCCCAGCCACTACGTGGGCGTGTGCACCGACATCAGCCAGGCCAAACATTCGGAACGCGAGCTGGAACGCCTGGCCCACTACGACCAGCTCACCGGCCTGCCCAACCGCCTGCTGGGTCAGTCCCGCTTGGCCCATGCCATCGACCGGGCGGCGCGCCGCCAGGGCCAGGTGGCCGTCATCTTCCTCGACCTGGACCATTTCAAGACCGTCAACGACAGCCTGGGTCACCCCGTGGGCGACGAGCTGCTGACGGCCTTCGCCCGCCGTGCCAGCAGCCGCCTGCGCGCCGAGGACACCCTGGCCCGCCTGGGCGGCGACGAATTCCTGCTGGTGCTCGAAAGCATCGAGCGACCCCGGGACGCCGCCCTGGTCGCCCAGGCCCTGCTGGACATGCTGGAGATGCCCTTCGTGCTGCAGCAGGGCCTGGAGCTCTATCTGGGCGCCAGCGTGGGCATCAGCGTCTATCCGCGCGATGGCACGGATGTGGATGCCCTCATCCAGCATGCCGATTCGGCCATGTACCAGGCCAAGACCCAGGGCCGCCACACCCTGCGCTTCTATTCCGAGGCCCTGACCCGCCAGGCCAACGAGCGCCTGGCCCTGGAGGCCGGGCTGCGCCGCGCCCTGGTCAACGACGAGCTCGAACTTCACTACCAGCCTCAGATGCGGCGGGCCGATGCCGTCACCCTGGGCGGCCCCGACATGGAGTTCGACCTGCTGGGCATGGAGGCCCTGGTGCGCTGGCACCACCCCGAGCTGGGCCTGACGCCGCCGGCCCGCTTCATCGCCCTGGCCGAGGACACCGGCCTCATCCACGCCCTGGGTGACTGGGTGCTGGCCCATGCCTGCCGCCAGGCGCGTGCCTGGGTGGACGCCGGTCAGCCGATGCGGGTGGCGGTCAATCTCTCGGCGCGCCAGTTCGGTCAGCGCGACCTGGTGGCCCAGGTCCGCCAGACCCTGGCCGACAGCGGCCTGGCGCCGCAGTTGCTGGAGCTGGAGATCACCGAGTCCGCCCTCATCGACCACCCCGAGCTGGCCGTGCGCACGCTGGAGGAACTGGTCGAGCTGGGCGTGAGTCTGGCCATCGACGACTTCGGCACCGGCTATTCCTCGCTCGCCTACCTCAAGCGTCTGCCGGTGAACCGGCTCAAGATCGACCGCAGCTTCGTCACCGGCCTGCCGGGCGACGGGCGCGACCAGGCCATCGTGCAGGCCATCCTCACCCTGGCCCGCAACCTGGGCATGAGCACCCTGGCCGAAGGGGTGGAGACAGAGGAGCAATGGGCCTGCCTGGAGAGCCTGGGCTGCGACAGCCTGCAGGGCCATCTGCATGCGCCCGCCATGCCGGCCGCCCAGGCCATGGACTGGGTGCTCGATCTGCAGCAGCGCAGCCGTTGAGGCCGGCGCCGCGCGCGGGCCGGTGGTGGATCAGACCGAGCCCAGGAAGTAGCGCTTCAGGCCGGCCAGGATCATTTCCACCGCCACGGCGGTGAGGACCAGGCCCATGAGCTTCTCGATGGCCGAGACCATGGAGGCGCCCAGCCAGCGGTGGATGCGGTCGGCCAGCAGCAGCACGGCCAGGCAGATGGCCATGGCGCAGCTCAGCGCGCCGGCCCAGGTGAGCAGGCGTTCGGGCTGGCGCGAGGCCAGCAGCAGCACCGTCGCCATGGCCGAGGGCCCGGCCATCAGCGGCACCGCCAGCGGAAAGATGAAGGGCTCGCGCGCCTGACCCTCGCTGGTGTAGATCTCGGCCCCGCCCTTGAAGATCATGCGGATGGCGATGATCAGCAGGATCACGCCGCCGGCCACCTCCAGCGAACGTTCGGAGAGCCGCATCAGCGCCAGGAAATGCTGGCCGCCCACCATGAAGAGGGCCAGCACGCCAAAGGCGATGGCCGATTCGCGCAGTGCCACGCGGGTGCGGCGCTGCGGTGGCACCGGGGCCAGCACCGCACCGAAGATGGGCAGGCTGCCCAGCGGGTCGAGCACCAGCAGCAGCAGCAGCAGGGCGGAGGAGAAATCGTGGTCCATGCCGATGGGAAAGAAGGTCGGGATGCGCCGTCTGGCGGCGCCGTTCGGGCGAGGTGTCGCCGGGGCCGGCCTAGCCCGGCCGGGATGCCAGCGCGAATAGGCGGCGCTCGCAGTCGCCATCACCACAGCGCTGGCAGAGGTGGCGCCAGCCGCCGTGGCCGCAGTCTGCCTGCCCGGGCGTGGCGGCTGGATCGGTGCCAGCCCGGGGCAGGGCGGGGGTCGGGGGTGTGATCCCGACCGGATCCTGGGTCAGCCAGGCGTTGCGCGCCCGGGTCAGCATGGACCAGGCCTGTTCCAGGCGCTGCGGACCGCTGCCGGCCACCACGCTCCAGCCCAGGCCGGCGGCCAGCAGGGCGCGGCGGATGCGCTGGTCGACTGGCTGGCGCACATGGTCGCCGTCACGCATGCCATCGGCCTGCCAGGGCAGGTCCAGGGCGGTGAGCAGGGTGAGGTCGGTGCGGCGGTGAGCAGCCATGGCAAGGGCATGGAGGCTGGTGTCACCAAAGAGGTAGTCGCTGTAGACCGCGATCATGAGGGCGGAGGTGTCGGCGATCACCAGCTCATGCTCGGCCGCGGCGGCGGCGATGCGGGCGCTCTGCTCGGCGGCGATGGCGGCCTGCTCGTCGGCCCGTGGGGTGCGGCCGGCCTGTTCGCAGAATTCGCGCAGGTATTCGGCAACCGCCACCGCGTGCAGTCCCTGGGCGCGGGCCCGTTCCGCCAGGGCCTGGGCCAGGGTGGACTTGCCCGTGCTCTCGGCCCCGACCAGGGTGACGACAAAGGCACTCCTCATGACGGCCTCATGCGTGGACCCGGCCCAGCAGCCCGCGCCAGGTGCGCCAGCCCAGCACCGAGAGGGCGGCGAACACCGCGTAGAGGATGACCGTGAGCCAGAGCTGCTTGTAGGCGAAGAGGCCGCAGCTCACCAGGTTCACGCCCACCCAGACGGCCCAGTTATCGAGGTATTTCCGGCCCAGCAGCCATTGGCCGACGAGGCCGGCCGCGGTGGGTGCGGCGTCCCACCAGGGCACGTCGGTGTCGGTAAAGCGGTCCAGGAACAGGCCCAGGAGCGGCCAGCCGGCCAGGGTGAGCGCGGCCAGTTGCCAGCGCAGGCGCGGCTCCAGGCGTCGCACCACCAGGGCCTGGCCATCGGCGCCGGTGCCGCGCAGCCACTGCCACCAGCCCCAGGCCGCCAGGCCAGCGAAGAGCAGCTGCAGGCTGGCATCGCCATAAAGCCGGCTCTGCCAGAAGACCCCGAAGTAGAGCAGGGAGGACAGGATGGCCAGCGGCCAACCCAGCGGATGGACGCGCAGGTTGCAGCCCACCATCCAGAGGGCCAGCAAGAAGCCCAGCACCTCGGCCCGGCTCACCGGGGCGCCGAAGAGTTCGAAGACCGGCCCGCCCAGGGCCAGCCAGAGGCTGCTCAGCAGCTCCATGAGCAGGTCCATGGGCAGATCCGTGGGGAAGGCTCAGCCCAGGGCCGCGCCGGACCGCGAGGATGCAGTTGCTGCATCACGCGCAGCGCAAGGCCGCCAGTACAAGACCAGCAGTAGAGGGCCCCGCACTCAGCGCCCGTAGCGCACGAGCACCTCGTCGCGCTTGATCATGCCGAGGTCGGCGCGGGCGCGTTCCTCGACGATCTCCAGGCCGTTCTGCAGGTCCTG
>JBJOKP010000366.1:0-3899 GCA_046046045.1 Pseudomonadota bacterium
ATGGCCGTCCAGGGTGGAGAAGGCCTTGACCGTCTCGCCCTCGGCGCCGATGTAGATGCGGCCATCGGTCAGGCAGCCGTCGACATCGAAGATGGCCACGCGCACCGGCTGGGCCTGCAGCAGCAGCTCCGGCGCAAAGACCAAGGTGGGCTGGATGGGCCGGCCGGTGCCGGCGGGGATGGGGGTGGCGTCGGGTGTGCGGCTCACCTCAGATCACCTTCGCGCGCATCAGGTCGTTGGAGTTCAGGGCGCCCACCAGGCGGCCCTCGGAATCCACCACCAGCAGGGTGGTGATGCGGCGCTCCTCCATCAGGTCGGCGGCCTCGACGGCCAGGGCGAGTTCGGCCACGCTGGCCGGGCTGCCATGCATCACGTCGCGGGCGCGCAGGTCGCGCAGGTCGACGCCTCGCTCCACGGCGCGGCGCAGGTCGCCGTCGGTGAAGATGCCGGCCGGCCGACCCGCGTCGTCCACCACCGCCGTGGCGCCCAGGCCCTTGGCGCTCATCTCCTGCATCATGGCCGTGAAGGTGGTTTCAGGCACCACGCGCGGCACGGCCTCGCCGCTGCGCATGATGTCCTTGACGTGGGTGAGCAGCTTGCGGCCCAGGGCGCCGCCCGGGTGGGAGCGGGCGAAGTCCGCCTCGCGGAAGCCGCGGGCGTCCAGCAGGGCCACGGCCAGGGCATCACCCAGGGCCAGCTGGGCCGTGGTGCTGGCGGTGGGCGCGAGGTTGAGCGGGCAGGCCTCCTGGCTCACCCGGTTGGACAGCACCACGTCGGCATGGCGGGCCAGCGTGGATTCACCCTTGCCTGTCATGGCGATCAGCCGCGCGCCCAGGCGCTTGAGGGCGGGCAGGATGGCCGCCAGCTCGTCGCTTTCGCCCGAGTTGGAGATGGCCAGCACCACGTCGCCCGGCGTCACCATGCCCAGGTCGCCATGCGATGCCTCGGCCGGATGCACGAAGAAGGACGGCGTGCCGGTGGAGGCCAGGGTGGCGGCGATCTTGCGGCCCACATGGCCGCTCTTGCCCATGCCCATCACCACCACCCGGCCACGGCAGGCCAGCACCAGATCGACCGCGGCCACCAGGCCGCCGGCCAGGCCGGCGCGCAGGTCAAGCAGGGCCTGGGCCTCGATCTCCAGGGTGCGCGCGGCCATGGCCAGGGCGCGCTCGGGATCACAGCGGGACGCCGGGGGGGCGTCGTGAAGGGCGTCGATTAGCATCGTCCGATTCTAGGGACCGGGTCCGGCCCGCGGCCACGCCGCTCCCAGCCGCTGGCCTTCACGTCACCGCCACCGCAATCGCCATCTGCCCGGGGACATGGCCACCAGTCTCGAACTCGCCCTGCTCTACCTCGTCGCGGCCGTGGCCGGCGTGGTGGCCTGCCGCTCGCTCAAGCTGCCGGCCATCCTGGGCTATCTGCTGGTGGGCGTGGTCATCGGACCCAATGCCCTGGCTCTGGCCGAGGAATCCAAGCGCGTCACCTACGTCGCCGAATTCGGCGTGGTCTTCCTGATGTTCGTCATCGGGCTGGAGTTCAATCTGCCCAAGCTGCGCAGCATGCGCCGCCTGGTCTTCGGCCTGGGCATGGGCCAGGTGGTCTTCACCATCCTGGGCGCGGTGATGGGCAACGCGCTGCTGATCTGGCTCTTCTCCTTCACCGTGCGGCCCTGGGAGATGGGCTGGCAGGGCGCGGTGGCCCTGGGCGCAGCCTTGGCCATGTCCAGCACCGCCATCGTGGCCCGCATGATGGCCGAGCGCATCGAGCTGGAGAGTGAACACGGCCGCCGCGTCATGGGCGTGCTGCTGTTCCAGGATCTGGCCGTGGTGCCGCTGCTGGTGCTGATCCCGGCCCTGGCCGAGCCCGAAGCCAGCGACATCTGGCTCACCCTGGGCAAGGCCCTGCTCAAGGCCGGCCTGCTGCTGGCCCTGCTGCTGCTGGGCGGGCAGACGCTGATGCGGCGCTGGCTCACCCTGGTGGCACGGCGCAAGAGCGAGGAGCTCTTCATCCTCAACCTGCTGCTGGTCACCCTGGGCCTGTCCTGGCTGACCGAACTGGCCGGGCTGTCGCTGGCCCTGGGCGCCTTCGTGGCCGGCATGTTGATCGCCGAGACCGAGTTCAAGCACCAGGTGGAGACCGACATCCGGCCCTTCCACGACGTGCTGCTGGGCCTGTTCTTCATCACCATCGGCATGAAGCTGGACTGGCGGCCGGTGTGGGACCAGCTCGGCCTGGTGCTGCTGCTGAGCACCGCGCCCCTGCTGGCCAAGGCCGCCATGGTGACGGTGCTGGCGCGCATCTCCGGCGCCACACCGGGCGTGGCCCTGCGCACCGGCCTCTACCTGGCCCAGGCGGGTGAGTTCGGCTTCGTGCTGCTCACCCTCAGCGCCGAGCACGCCCTGGTGGCGCCGCAATGGATGAGCCCGGTGCTGGCGGCCATGGTGATCTCCATGCTGGCCACGCCCTTCATCATCATGCACAGCGACCGGATCGTGCTGCGCCTGGCCGCCAGCGACTGGCTGATGCAGTCGGTGCAGCTCACCTCGATCGCCAAGCGCGCCATCCGCAGCGAGGCCCACATCATCATCTGCGGCTATGGCCGCAGCGGCCAGAACTTGGCCCGCATCCTGGACCAGGAGCAGATCGCCTACATGGCGCTCGACCTCGACCCCGACCGGGTGCGCCAGGCCGCCGCGGCCGGCCAGAGCGTGGTCTTCGGCGACGCCGCCCGCCTGCCCGCCCTGATGGCCGCCGGCCTGGCCCGCGCCGCCGCCGTGGTGGTGAGCTACCACGACACCGCCTCGGCCCTGAAGGTGCTGCAGCATGTGCGCGAACACGCACCCCATGTGCCGGTGGTGGTGCGCACCATCGACGATGGCGACCTCGAGAAGCTGCGCGGTGCCGGCGCCACCGAGGTGGTGCCCGAGGCGATCGAGGGCTCGCTCATGCTGGCCAGCCATGCCCTGGCCCTGGTGGGCGTGCCGGTGCGGCGCGTGATCCGCATCACCCGCGACGCCCGGGATGCACGCTACGGCCTGCTGCGCGGCTACTTCCACGGCGCCGACGACGATCTGCAGGGCGGTGATCTTGAGCAGACCCGGCTGCAGACCGTCAGCCTGCCACCGGGGGCGCCCAGCGTGGGTCGCCCGCTGGGGGCGCTGTCGCTGGCCGGCCTGGGGGTGTCGGTGGTGTCGGTGCGGCGGGCAGATGGCCGCTCGGTCGCCTTTGATGCCGAGCTGGCACTGGCCGGCGGCGATGTGCTGGTGCTCTCGGGCGTGCCCCAGGCCCTGGCGCGGGCCGAAGCGGCGCTGCTGCGCGACGGCTGAGGCGCGTGCGCCGGCGGCCGGCCCGAGGCGATCCGGACGGGCCCGGCTCAGGCCACCGCGAGATTGTTCTGCAAGTGGGTGCGCAGACGTACCGCCATCACGGCACCGGCGGCGCGTGTCACTTCCACGGCCAGCTGGGGCTGGCGCATGCACATCTCCTCGAAGCGCGGCAGGCGCAGCACCCAGAGGTCGCAGCTGGTCATGGCCTCGACCTGGGCCGTGCGGGGCCCGGCGCTGAACAGGCCCACCTCACCCACCAGCGAGCCCGGACGCAGCATCACCGCCCGCGTGGTGCCCGGGAAGGCGCCTTCCACGTACACCTGCAGGCTGCCCGAGCCCAGCAGGTAGGCGCTGCGGTCCACCTCGCCCTGGCGGATCACCAGGCTGCCGGGACGCACCGTTTCCAGCGCCAGGTAGTTGGAGAAGCTGCGCCACTGCGCCAGGTCCAGCCGTGGCCGGAAGGCGTCGTCGTTGCGCAGCGACTGCACCGCCTGGATGAGTTGTTCGATGTCCATGGTTCCTGACCTTGCCCGGTTCGGCGGGCGCACCAGCGCCAACGATTGCAGGCCTGAA
>JBJOKP010000367.1:0-3889 GCA_046046045.1 Pseudomonadota bacterium
CCGGCCTTCTGGCGCGCCTGGGCCTGGCGGATGACCAGTTCGGCCAGCTTCTTGCCATGGTCGACATGCTGGCCCAGCCAGAGCTCGAAGGCCGGGCGCACATAGGCCGACACCAGGCGCAAAGCATCGCGGCTGTTGAGCTTCTCCTTGGTCTGGCCCTGGAACTGCGGGTCCAGCACCTTGGCCGAAAGCACGAAGCTGGCACGGCCGAAGACGTCGTCGGGCATGAGCTTCACGCCCTTGGGCAGCAGGGCATGCATCTCGATGAAGCCCTTGATGGCGCTGAACAGGCCGTCCTTCAGCCCGGCTTCGTGGGTGCCGCCGGCCACCGTGGGGATGAGGTTGACATAGCTCTCGCGCAGCAGGCTGCCCTGCTCGGTGAAAGCCACGCACCAGGCTGCGCCTTCGCCCTCGGCGAAGTTCTCCTGCTCGCCATCGGCGGCGTAGTGCTCGCCCTCGAAGGGCGGGATCACCGCATCGGCCACCAGGCTCTGCATCAGGTAGTCGCGCAGGCCGCCCTGGTACTGCCAGGTGAGGAGTTCGGGCTTGCCGCCGGCGGCATCTTCGAGGTTGAGGGTGACCGTCACGCCGGGCATGAGCACGGCCTTGCTGCGCAGCAGGTGGACGAGTTCGGCGCGCGGCAGCTCGGCGCTTTCAAAATATTTGGGATCGGGCCAGACCCGCACCGAGGTGCCGCGCTTGCGTTCGCCCGAGGTGGCCGGGCGCACCACCAGGGGCTCGACCACATCGCCCGCGGCAAAGGCCAGCTGGGCCACCTGCTTGTCGCGCCAGACGGTGACGGCCAGACGTTTGGCCAGGGCGTTGGTCACGCTCACGCCCACGCCGTGCAGGCCACCCGAGAAGCTGTAGGCCCCGCCCGAGCCCTTGTCGAACTTGCCGCCGGCGTGCAGGCGGGTGAAGACGATCTCCACCACCGGCACACCTTCCTCGGGGTGCAGGCCGAAGGGGATGCCGCGGCCGTCATCGTCCACGCTGACCGAGCCGTCGGCATGCAGTGTCACGGCGATGCGCTTGCCATGGCCGGCCAGGGCCTCGTCGGCGGCGTTGTCGATGGCCTCCTGCACGATGTGCAGGGGGTTGTCGGTGCGGGTGTACATGCCCGGGCGCTGCTTCACCGGCTCCAGGCCCTTGAGCACGCGGATCGAGGCCTCGCCGTAGCTGCTTGCGGCGGCGGAGTTCTGGCTGGAGGCGCGGGTGGGGGCTGGGCTGCTCATGGGGCGGGAAGGTCAGGGGCGGCGGGATTGTAGGGAGCGCACCACAGGCGGGTGAGCACCCGCCCGGCTTGGTGAGCAGACGTGACGCCACCCGTCCAGGTGGGAAGGGCCGCAAGGTGGCGGTGCTAGGCTTGCGGCCGTTTGGCCACCGCCGGGTAAGTCCGGATGGTCAGCCAGCCAGGGCGTGTTGGGCCCGCCGGCCCGCCGTTCATGCCTTCCGTTCACGTCAGGATCTCCCCCATGAAGCTCTCCGCCGCCTCCACCCGTCTCACCCTGGCCGCCGCCGCCCTGGCCGCCAGCGGCCTGGCCCAGGCCGCCGACATCAACAGCCTGGGCAACCTCAGCCAGGCCGACTTCCGCCTGCTGAGCAAGGACATCGGCGCAGCCGTCACCTACAAGGGCCTGGTGCCGGCCGAGGGCCTGGGCATCACCGGTTTCGACATCGGCCTGGGCGCCGGGGTCAGCAAGATCCGCAATCCGGCCGTGCTGAAGGATGCGAGCAGCGGCGTGGGCGACCACAGCACGCTGCCGCTGGCCTCGCTGCGGGTGCACAAGGGACTGCCCTTCGACATCGACCTGGGGGCCTCGCTCACCACCCTGCCAGGCACCAACATCCGCGCCACGGGCGGCGAGATCCGCTGGGCCTTCGTGCCGGGCGGCGTGGCCATGCCGGCCCTGGCGCTGCGTGCCTCGGGCAGCTTTCTCTCCGGCGTGAACCAGCTCAAGGTACGCACCACGGGCGTGGACCTGTCCATCTCCAAGGGCTTCCTGATGTTGACGCCCTACGCCGGCATCGGCACCGTGGCGGTGAAGTCCACGCCCGACGTGGCCGGCCTCCAGGCCGAGAAGTTCAACCTCAGCCGCAGCTTCGTGGGCCTGAACGTGAACCTGGGCCTGGTGAACCTGGCCATCGAGGGCGACAAGACCGGCGACGCCAGCAGCTACAGCGCCAAGTTCGGCGTCCGCTTCTGAGCGGAGTGCCCGGGCGGCGGCGGGCTCCCAGCCCGCTGCCAGCCTGATCCATCGCAGCGGGCTACAGTGTCGGGATGACTGCTGTGCCCGCCGCCCCTGCTGGAAACTCTGCCGCAACCCCTGCGGCCCCGCCCAAGCTCTCCCTGCGCCAGGTACTGCTCTGCGGCGCCTTGATTGTCACCATCTCCATGGGCATACGCCATGGCTTTGGCCTGTGGCTGGCACCCATCACCACCGACCGGGGCTGGACGCGCGAGACCTTCGCCTTTGCCCTGGCCATCCAGAACCTGATGTGGGGCCTGGCCGGCCCCTTCGCCGGCGCCTTGGCCGACCGCTACGGTGCCTTCCGCGTGCTCATCGGTGGCAGCCTGCTCTACGCCGTGGGCCTGGTGAGCATGGCGCTGGCGACCTCCGGCCTGGCCTTCACCGGCAGCGCCGGCCTGCTCATCGGCATGGCCCAGTCGGGCTGCACCTATGCGGTGGTCTACGGCGTGATCGGCCGCAACGTGGCGGCCGAGAAGCGCTCCTGGGCCATGGGCATCGCCGCCGCCGCCGGCTCCTTCGGCCAGTTCCTCATGGTGCCGGTGGAGACCTGGCTGATCGGCCACCTGGGCTGGCAGGAAGCCCTCATCCTGCTGGGTTGCGCCGCCCTGGCCATCATGCCCCTGGCCTTCGGCCTGAAGGAGCCGCAACTTGGCAGCGGCGCAAGCCGGCCGCAGCAGACCATCGCCGCGGCCCTGCGCGAGGCCCTGGCCCATCCCAGCTTCCTGCTGCTGACGGCAGGCTATTTCGTCTGCGGCTTCCAGGTGGTCTTCATCGGCGTGCACATGCCCAGCTATCTGAAGGACCACGGCCTGGCGCCGCAGGTGGCCAGCACGGCGCTGGCGCTGATCGGCCTCTTCAACATCGGCGGCACCTATGCCGCCGGGGTGCTGGGCCAGCGCCTGGCCAAGCGCCACATCCTGGCCACCATCTACTTTGCCCGGGCGGTGGCCATCGTCGTCTTCCTGAACGTGCCGCTGACGCCGGCGTCGGTCTATGTGTTCGCGTCGGTCATGGGCCTGCTCTGGCTCTCCACCGTGCCGCCTACCAATGCCGTGGTGGCGCAGATGTTCGGCGTGCAATACATGTCCATGCTGGGCGGCATCGTCTTCCTCAGCCACCAGATCGGCAGCTTCCTGGGCGTGTGGCTGGGCGGGATGCTCTACGACCGCACCGGCAGCTACGACGTGGTGTGGTGGATCGCCGTGGCCCTGGGCATCTTCGCCGGCCTCGTGAACCTGCCGGTGCGCGAGGGCCCGGTGCTGCGGCCCGCAGCAGCCTGAGGCGAATCGCGATGCAGCACCGCCAGATGCGGACCTGGACCTCACGACTGCTGCTCGGCGGCGGCATCGCTACGGTGCTGAGCGCGGTCTTCGCCGCCTACCTCCAGCCCGAGATGGTGGTGGACCTGGCCAATCGGCTCTGGGCCTGCTTCTGAACGAGCCCATTCCGATGACCCTGCCCACCGTGCCCATCCTGCCACCCATCCGCCCGGCCGGCCAGCCGACCAGCCCACCCTCCGACTGGCTGCTGCGCCACGCCCATCTGCTGGCACCCGGCATGGCCGCGCTGGATCTGGCCTGCGGCAGCGGTCGCCATGTGCGCTGGCTGGCCGAGCGTGGCCTGCAGGTGACCGGCGT
>JBJOKP010000368.1:0-3884 GCA_046046045.1 Pseudomonadota bacterium
CGCGATTCATCTGGATCAGGCGGCGGCGCCGCAGGCATGATGGCCTCACGCAAGACAGACAGCCGTGACGACCATGAACCTGCCCTCCTCCCACGACGAACACATCGCCAACCTGACCTTCGACGAACTGCAGCTGGGCCAGCAGGCCCGCCTGGAACGCAGCGTCAGCCAGGACGACATCAACGCCTTCGCCCTGGTCTCGGGCGACTACAACCCCTCGCACATCGACCACGAATACGCCGAGGCCAGCCGCTTCCACGGCGTGGTGGCGCACGGCATGTGGGCGGGGGCCCTGATCTCCAGCCTGCTGGGCTCGCGCTTTCCGGGCGCGGGCACGGTCTACCTGGAGCAGAACCTGCGCTTCCACCGCCCGGTGCGGGTGGGCGACCGGCTCGCCGTGCAGGTGACGGTGGTGGAGAAGATCGCCTCGGCCGGCAATGTGCGCATGGACTGCCAGGTCAACAACCAGCACGGCGAACAGGTGGTGAGCGGCCAGGCCCTGCTCAAGGCGCCGACGCAGAAGGTGATCCGCCCGCGCGCCAGCCTGCCCACCATGCACCTCTTCGACCCCGAGGCGCGGCTGGACAGCTGGATGCAGAGCCTGGCCGGCCAGGCGCCGGTGCGCTGCGCCGTGGCCCATCCCTGTGACGAGGCCTCGCTGCGCGGGGCCATGGACTCGGCCGCGCGCGGCCTGATCGAGCCGGTGCTGGTGGGCCCCGAAGGCCGCATCCGCGCCCTGGCCGAGCAGCTGGGCCTGTCGCTGGCGGGGGTGCGCATCGTCGATGCCGAACACAGCCATGCCTCGGCCGACCTCACCGCCGCCCTGGCCGCCCGGGCCGAGGTGCAGATGATCATGAAGGGCAGCCTGCACACCGACGAGCTGATGGGCGCGGTGCTGGCCCAGGCCGCCCTGCGCACCGGGCGGCGCATGTCGCACGCCTTCCGCTTCGAGGTGCCGGCCTACAACAAGCCCCTGCTGGTGACCGACGCGGCCATCAACATCGCCCCGCGCCTGGTGGAGAAGGCCGACATCATCCGCAACGCCGTGGACCTGGCCCATGCCCTGGGCGTGGCCCGGCCGCATGTGGCCCTGCTGTCGGCCGTGGAGACGGTGACCGACAAGATCGCATCGACCCTGGACGCCGCGGCACTCTGCAAGATGGCCGACCGCGGCCAGATCAGCGGCGCGGTGCTGGACGGCCCGCTGGCCTTCGACAACGCCATCTCGGCCGAGGCGGCGCGCATCAAGGGCATCGAATCGCCGGTCTCGGGCCAGGTCGACATCCTCTTCGTGCCCGACCTGGAAAGCGGCAACATGCTGGCCAAGCAGCTCGAATACCTGGCCGGTGCGGCCAGCTGCGGCGTGGTGCTGGGCGCCCGCGTGCCCATCGCCCTGACCAGCCGGGCCGACCCGCCCATCTCCCGCGTGGGCTCGGCCGCCTTGGCCGGCGTGCTGGCGCGGGCCCAGGCGAACAAGGCCGCGGGCTGCTGAAGAGCAACCCTTCGGGCTGAAGGCACCCCGGCCTTGTACTTCGGCCACTGGCCGCATCAACCCCGGGCGCTGGCTGCCAGGGCCTGGTCGATGTCCCAGAGGATGTCGTCGATGTGTTCGATGCCCACCGACATGCGCACCATGTCGGGCGGCACGCCGGCGGCGAGCTGCTGGGCGGCATCCAGCTGGCGATGCGTGGTCGAGGCCGGATGGATGATCAACGTGCGCGTGTCGCCGATGTTGGCCAGGTGGCTCATGAACTGGGCCGCCTCGATGAAGCGCACGCCGGCCTCCAGCCCACCCTTGACGCCGAAGGCCAGCAGACCCGAACCGCCCGGCTTGCCATCGATGTGGCGCATCTGCTTGCTCACCAGCTCGTGCTGCGGATGTTCGGGCAGGCCGGGGTAGCTGACCCAGCTCACCTGCGGATGGCGTTTCAGGAACTCGGCCACCTTGAGCGCATTGGCGCAGTGGCGCTCCATGCGCACGTGCAGGGTCTCGACACCCTGCAGGATCTGCCAGGCGCTCATGGGCGAGAGGGCCTGGCCGTAGACGCGCAGCACCTCCATGCGGGCGCGCATGGTGTAGGCGAAGTCGCCGAAGGTCTCGTGGAACTTGACGCCGTGGTAGCCCGGCGAGGGTTCGACCATGCCGGGGAACTTGCCGTTGGCCCAACTGAAATTGCCGGCCGGTTTGCCGCTCTCGACGATGACGCCGCCCAGCGTCGTGCCATGGCCGGCCAGGTATTTGGTGGCCGAGTGCACGACGATGTCGGCGCCGAACTTCAGCGGGTTGCACAGGAAGGGCGAGGGCACCGTGTTGTCGACGATGAGGGGCACGCCGTGTTCATGGGCCACGTCGGCCACGGCCTGGATGTCCAGCACCTGCAGGCTGGGATTGCCCAGGCTTTCGGCAAACACCGCGCGGGTGTTGGGCCGCATGGTGGCGGCAAAGGCCGCGGGCGAGGTGGCGTCGACGAAGCTGGTCTCGATGCCGAACTTCTTCAGGTTGACCGCCAGCATGGTCACCGTGCCACCGTAGAGCGCCCCGGCCGCCACCACATGGTCGCCGGCCTGCAGCAGGGTCATGAGGGCCATGGCCTCGGCCGCCATGCCGCTGGAGGAGGCGATGGCGGCACGGCCACCTTCCAGCGCCGCCACGCGTTCCTCCAGCGCCGCCACGGTCGGGTTGCTCAGGCGGCTGTAGACGTTGCCGAAGGTCTGCAGGTTGAAGAGGCTGGCGGCGTGGTCGGCGCTGTCGAAGACGAAGCTGGTGGTCTGGTAGATGGGCAGGGCGCGCGCGCCGGTGGCCGCATCGGGGATCTGGCCGGCGTGGATGGCCAGGGTTTCGGGCTGGAAGGGATGGTCGGCCATGGGCGTGCAGGCGGGGCAGGCAGCAGTCGAAAGGGATCAGGGGTCGGGGGTCGACGGTTGGAGTTGGGCGCTCAGACCGGCCGGCGGGCCGAGATCACGCGGGTGTTGACGCCGGCCCAGTGCAGGCCGCCGAAGAGGCGGGCGTGTTCGATCTTGACGCAGCGGTCCATCACCACGTCCAGGCCGGCGGCGGCGGCACGGTCGGCCGCAGCCTGGTTCATCACGCCGATCTGCTGCCAGAGGCATGTCGCGCCCATGGCGACAGCCTGTTCGGCGATGGGGCCGACGTCTTCGGTTCGGCGGAACACATCGACCATGTCGATGGCAAAGGGGATGTCGCCGAGGCTGGCGTAGCAGGGCTCGCCCAGCACCTCGCCGCCCGCATAGCGCGGATTGACCGGCACGATGCGGTAGCCATGCTGCTGCATGTATTTGGCGGCGAAGTAGCTGGGCCGGTGCCACTCGGCCGAGAGACCGACCACCGCGAGGGTGCGGCAGTGCTTGAGGATGCGGCGCAGTGTGGGGATGTCGTCCATGGCGGAACGAGTCTAGCCCTGACCATCCTCAGGCCGCGCCGCCCAGGTGACGGCGGCAGGCTGTCAGAGTCCAGCTTCCCGCAGGCGTTGCAGCAGGTCACGCTCATCGTCGGGCGCGGTGGCGCGACGGCGATCGGCATGGCTGCCGGCCCGGCGCTGGCGCGCGGGCAGGGCGAAGGGATTGCGCGGCGGCGGGAGGTCAAGCCGCAAGGGGTCGCTCGCAGGGCCGGGTGCGGTGGTCTTCCTGGGTTTCATGGGCAGGGTCTCGCAAAACGGTCGTGATCACACTTCGGTTGTGCCCATGCGCGAGGCCGGCCCGGAAACCGGGATGGCGGGGGTCTCGCTGCACGGGGGCATGGTGTTGTGGTCCGGGTCCCGCCCACGCACATCCCCGCACGCCACCCCAGTGGCGTCTCGTGCGGGTCATGCATGGACACACCCGAAGTGCGACCACGATCCAGTCAACAGAACAAAGGACAGGAC
>JBJOKP010000369.1:0-3883 GCA_046046045.1 Pseudomonadota bacterium
CAGGGTCCGGTCGGGACCACCCAGGCGCCATTCGGCCAGCAAAAAGGCCCGTGCTGCTGCTGCGGCACGGGCCTCGTCATGGGCGTGCGGTGGGTGCCCGGTGCCCGGTCGTCGGGCTCTGGAAAGAGCTGGCGGCCGACGGGGCGCTGACCAGCCTCAGCCCGCCAGGCGCTGCTCGATGGCCTGCTTGGTGGCGACCAGTTCAGCCGGCAGGTGGTAGGCCAGCTGCGTGAACAACTCGTCGTGCAGCTTGAGTTCCTGCTGCCAGGCGGCATGGTCGATGCCGATCACGCTGTTGAACTGGGCTTCGCTGAAGTCCAGGCCGGCCCAGTTGATGTCGCCGTAGTTGGGGCTGACGCCGAAGATGTGTTCGGTGCCACCGGCCTGGCCGGCGATTCGGCCCAGCATCCACTGCATGACGCGGGCGTTGTCGCCGTAGCCCGGCCAGACGAATTTGCCGTCCGCGCCCTTGCGGAACCAGTTGACGCAGTAGATGGCCGGCAGCTTCGCGCCTTCACCCTGCAGCTTGGCGCCCACGTTCAGCCAGTGCTGGAAGTAGTCGCTCATGTTGTAGCCGGTGAAGGGCAGCATGGCGAAGGGGTCGCGGCGCACCACGCCCATCTGGCCGACGGCGGCGGCGGTGGTTTCGGAGCCCATGGTGGCGGCCATGTAGACGCCTTCGACCCAGTTGCGCGCCTCGGTGACCAGGGGCACGGTGGTGGAGCGGCGGCCGCCGAAGATGAAGGCATCGATGGCCACACCGGCCGGGTTGTCCCACTCGGGGTCCAGCGCCGGGTTGTTGGTGGCAGCCACGGTGAAGCGGGCGTTGGGGTGAGCAGCCGGGCGCAGCTTGCCGTCGACGCCCTTGGCGCTCTCGGGCGTCCAGTCCTTGCCCTGCCAGTCGATCAGGTGGCTGGGCAGTTCGTCGGTCATGCCTTCCCACCACACGTCACCGTCGTCGGTCAGGGCGACGTTGGTGAAGATGACGTCCTTGTCCAGGCTCGCCATGCAGTTCGGGTTGGTCTTGAAGTTGGTGCCCGGGGCGACGCCGAAGTAGCCCGCCTCGGGGTTGATGGCGCGCAGCTGGCCGTTCACCGGCTTGATCCAGGCAATGTCGTCGCCGATGGTGGTGACCTTCCAGTCGCCCAGGGCGGCCGGCGGGATCAGCATGGCGAAGTTGGTCTTGCCGCAGGCGCTGGGGAAGGCGGCGGCGACATGGCTCTTCTTGCCCTCGGGCGAGGTGACGCCCAGGATCAGCATGTGCTCGGCCAGCCAGCCCTGGTCGCGGCCCATGTTGGAGGCGATGCGCAGTGCGAAGCACTTCTTGCCCAGCAGGGCGTTGCCGCCGTAGCCCGAACCGTAGGACCAGATCTCGCGCGTCTCGGGGTAGTGGACGATGTATTTGGTCTTGCTGCAGGGCCAGCTCACGTCGGCCTGGCCGGCAGCCAGCGGTGCGCCCACGGTGTGCACGCAGGGCACGAATTCGCCGTCCACGCCCAGCACGTCGTACACGGCCTTGCCCATGCGGGTCATGAGGCGCATGTTGACCGCCACATAGGGGCTGTCCGACAGCTCGATGCCGATGTGGGCGATGGGCGAGCCCAGCGGGCCCATGCTGAAGGGCACGACGTAGAGGGTGCGGCCGCGCATGGCACCCTTGAACAGGGCGGTTTCACCGGTCTGCAGCAGGCTGCGCATCTCGGCCGGGGCCATCCAGTTGTTGGTGGGGCCAGCGTCTTCCTTCTTCTGGCTGCAGATGAAGGTGCGGTCTTCCACGCGGGCCACGTCGCTGGGGTCGGACCAGGCCAGGTAGCTGCCCGGCCGCTTGGCAGGGTCGAGCTTCTTGAAGGTGCCGCCGTCGACCAGCTTCTGGCACAGGCGGTCGTACTCGTCCTGCGAGCCATCACACCAGTGGATGGCGGCCGGCTCGGTCAGGGCGGCCACTTCGGCCACCCAGGCGATGAGGCGGGCATTCTTGACGTAAGCGGGTGCCTGAATCTGCAGGCCGGCCATGGCGGGATGGTTCATCGACGAGTCTCCAAGGTGAAAAAAAGCATCTCGAAAGCGTCCGCGGGAGGGGTCGGTGGCGCTTTCGGGATGCGATTCAACTCAGTGTAGGAGGGGGATCCTGACGATTACTTTGGGGTTACATGCACTTTTTGCATGGCCGAATGCAAGACTGATCCAGCCCGGCCGGACCGAGAAATCTCACGCGCTTCGCTTGTCGCGCGGGTGACGCGGACGGGTGATGTGTCGCCCCTGCGCAGCATCCGGAGGGCCGCACCCGGCGAGCCGCGCTCAGTCCGGCAGCGCGGCCAGCACGGCCAGGGCCGCCAGGGGGGCGGTGTCGGCCCGCAGCACCCGGGGTCCCAGGTTGAGCGGCACATGGCCGCGCGCGATGGCCGCGGCCTCCTCGGCCGGGCTCAGGCCACCTTCGGGGCCGCTGAGCAGCAGGCAGCGCGGCGCCGGGCCCTGGCCGGGCTGGCCGGCCAGCCACTGGCTGAGCAGCTGGTCCGGCAGCAGGCTCAGCACGTAGCGCCCGGTCTCCGGCGGGGGCGAAACGCCGGCCAGCCAGTGGCGCAGCTCGGCCACCGGCGCGATCTCCGGCACCCGGGTGCGGCCGGACTGTTCGGCCGCCGCCGCCGCCACACCGCGCCAGTGCTGCACCTTCTTCTCGGCCCGCTCGCCAGCCAGGCGCAGCACCGAGCGTTCGCTCATCAGCGGCTGGATGGCCGCAACGCCCAGCTCGGTGGCCTTCTCCACCAGCCATTCGAAGCGGTCATTGGCCGGCATGCAGACCGCCAGGGTGATGTGTCGGCTCAGCTCACGGTCGACCGGATCGAAGTCCTGCAGCCGCAGGCGCACGGCCTGGCGGCCCATCTGCAGGATCTCGGCCTGCCACTCGCCGCCCCGGCCGTCGAACACGGTGAGCAGCTCGCCAGGCTGCAGGCGCAGCACCTGCACATGGCGCGCCGGTCCGGGCGGCAGCTCGACTTCCTGGCCGGCAGCCAGGGCGAAGGCCAAGTCCACATGCAGTCGCAGTCCCATGCTTGATCCAGGCTCAGGCGCGGATGCGCTGCACCAGGGCGGTGGTGGAGAAACCTTCGACAAAGGACAGGGCCTGGGCTCGCCCGCCCCAGCTGCGCACCAGCCGGGTTTCCTCCAGCGCCTCGATGTCGTAGTCGCCGCCCTTCACATAGACATCGGGCCGCACGATCTCAAGCAGGGCGCAGGGCGTGCGTTCATCGAACAGGGCGACCAGGCTGACGCATTCCAGCGCGGCCAGCACGCAGGCCCGGTCGACCTCGCGGTTCAGCGGCCGGTCGGGCCCCTTGCCCAGCAGGCGGGCCGAGGCGTCGCTGTTGAGGCCCAGCACCAGGCTGGCGCCCTGGGCCCGCGCCTGGGCCAGGTAGGTGACGTGGCCGCGGTGCAGGATGTCGAACACCCCGTTGGTGAAGACCACCGGCTTGGGCAGGGCCGCCACCCGCGCCAGCAGATCGGGCCGGGGGCAGAGCTTGCGGGCGAAGTCGGGCAGAGCGGCATCCATCGTGGTGCGGAGGGAGAGGGCAGCGGGAACCGGATTGTCACCGCCGTACGAGCGTCGGCTGGCCCGCCTGCCTGCCGGACGGGTGCCGATCGCGCGAGGCGCCCGCGGGCTCTCGGCAAGACCCTGACCCGAGGAGCCACAGCGTGCTGGCGACGCCGGAATACGAAAAATCAGCAATCGGGCCGATGAACTGTGAAGGATTGCTACCTTGACAGCGCACAGGCCACCTCTGGTTACGGATGAGCCGTTTGCGGCGCAGGCCGGTCGCCGTGGGCCGCTCCAATGCGCGGCTTGTGACGGTGTTCGCCGGGTCCCGCGTGGCGCGGGTGGGCGCCG
>JBJOKP010000370.1:0-3881 GCA_046046045.1 Pseudomonadota bacterium
GTTGGTGAGGAGGAAGTTGAGGTCCTCCTGCTGCAGCAGGGCCAGCCAGCCGCGCCGCAGGGCGCCGGGGCGGGAGGCCAGCGTCGGCCCCGCCGCCACGGCCTCCGTTCCCGATGCGGTGACCACGACTGCAGTTGCCGCGTCATCTGCCTTGGCGTGGGATGTGGGCACGGTCATCAGGCCTTGGCCTGTGCTTCGGCCTGATCGTCGCCGTCTTCCTCGGCGTCCTGCGCCAGGGTGTGGGCGCGGACATGGTCCATGGGGTCGAGCAGCTGGCCACGCAGCAGGTAGTAGGGCGACTTCCAGTACATGGTGATGTCGTGGAAGGGATCGCTCAGGATCTTGCTGGCCCAGGCGATGCCGGTCAGCAGGTCCTGCTTGATCCACAGCTGGATGACGCGAAAGCAGACCCCGGCCACGCCCAGCGAGAGCCAGGCCATGCCCACGTCATGGGCCCAGCCGCTGAGCAGGCCCTGGGCCGGCGAGGGCTCGATCAGGCCGAACAGCGCAGGCTGCACCCACAGCAGGGCAGGGATGAGCACCCAGACCGCGAGCAGCGCCGTCTTGCGCTTCATGTTGAATCCGACCTTGATGGCTTCCTTGTGGTCGTCGCTGACCTGGTTGACCTGGTCGAAGCCGCGTGGCTCGAACACATAGTGGCCGGTCTGGCGCGTGACCATGGAGACACACCAGCCGATCAGGGCCGCCAGGGCCGGGTCGACGAAGAGGGTGGCATAGGCCACCAGGAAGCTGATGGCGCTGACCAGATGCAAGGTCTGGTTGATGCGGCTCTGGTGATAGAAGCGGTGATCGTCCCAGCGCTGGACGGCAAGCAGATCGAAGTAGCGTTTCACGGAAGTCCTTGAACGAGGGCAGGGGAGAGGGGTGGTGCTGCGCTTTGCTGGCAGTGGGCCAGGCAGTGCGGCCGGGCCATGACGGCTGGCATGGGTCCATGGTGAGCGCCGTGCATGAAATTCCTGTGACGACCGTGGCGCCAGTGCGTCTTAGCGTCGACGTCATCGCGCCGTCACGCACCCTGCCTTCAATGCAGGCCACCTGGCGCAAAGCGGCCAGACAGTCATCTGCCCGTCACGGCCTTTTCTCGCTCCCACTGCTTTCGCTGACATGGACGACCTGATACCTCCCACGCCCGCACTTGTGTGGCCGCTCCTGCTGACCGTCCTGTTGGTCGTGCTGTTGCCGCGTGCCTGGCAGCGACTGCAACTGTCGCGTGCCAAGCACCGCTCGCTGGCCGGGCACTCACGCATGGCCAAGCGCATCGCGCGCCTGATCCCGGGTTATGCCTATGACGAAGCCAGGTTCTTCGGCTGCGACGGTGCGCCTGCAGAGTTGCAGGGACGCCGGCGGGCTGGGCTCCGGCGCCTGGCCGACACCTATCAGGCCCGCTTTGCGCGCAGCCTGGCCCTGACCGACCAGGCCCGGGCGTCCATCCCCGACCTGGCTTTCACCGGCAGCTACCGCGTGCCCTTCCAGTTCACTCCCTACCTGCGCCAGCATCTGCGCAGTGGTGCCTTTCTGGAAGGCTCCGAAGGGGTCACGGTCACCGATCTGGATGGCAATCGCTTCATCGATCTCACGGGCTCCTACGGCGTCAACCTGTTCGGGTATAACTTCTACAAGGAGTGCATGGCCGAAGGCGCAAGCCTGGCACAGCACCTTGGCCCTGTGCTGGGCAGCTACCACCCGGTGGTGCTGGAGAACGTCGAGCGCCTCAAGGCCTTGTCAGGCCAGGACGCGGTGAGTTTCCACATGTCGGGCACCGAGGCCGTGATGCAGGCCGTGCGCCTGGCGCGATACCACACCCGCAAGACACATTTGGTGCGCTTCTGCGGGGCCTATCACGGCTGGTGGGAGGACGTGCAGCCCGGCCCCGGCAACCCCGTGAACCCAGGACAGACCTACACCCTGGCCGACCTGAGCGAAAGGAGCCTGGACGTGCTGCGCAGCCGCGGCGACATCGCCTGCGTGCTGGTGAACCCGCTGCAGGCCTTGCATCCCAACATGGCAGCACCTTCCGACTCTGCCCTGGTGGACAGCAGCAGGCGGGCCGGGTATGACAGGGCGACCTACACGCGCTGGCTGCAGCGCCTGCGCGAAGTCTGCAGCGAGCGCGGTATCGCCCTGATCTTCGACGAGGTCTTCCTCGGCTTCCGGCTGGCGCCGGGAGGCGCCCAGGCGTATTTCGGTGTCCGGGCCGACATGGTCACCTATGGCAAGACCCTGGGCGGCGGCCTGCCCGTGGGCGTGGTGTGCGGCCAGGCAGCCTGGATGAAGCGCTACCGCGAGGACAGGCCCGTGGACATCTGCTTTGCCCGCGGCACCTTCAATGCCCATCCCTATGTGATGGCCTCGATGAAGGCCTTCCTCGATCGCCTCGACACCCCGGCCGTCAAGCTCAGCTACCTGGGGCTGGACGAACGCTGGAACCGACGCCTGGCGGACTTCAATGCCGCCATGCAGACCGCTGCGCTTCCCATCCGGGCAGCCGGCATGGTGTCGGTCTGGACGCTGACCTTCGAGCAGCCATCCCGCTACAACTGGATGTTGCAGTTCTACCTGCGTGCCCAGGGCCTGCACCTGAGCTGGGTGGGCAGCGGCCGGCTGATCTTCAGCCACAACTTTGCCGAGGAGGACTTCCAGGAAGTTGTCCGCCGCTTGGTGGCCGCTGGCCGCGAGATGGTCGATGACGGCTGGTGGTGGCAGGGGCCAGCCACCAGCAACCAGCTGATCCGCCGCGGCCTGCTGCGCGAGATGCTGCGTGAGCGCCTCGGCCTGTCCGCGGACCGCGACGGGCTGCCAGCCTGAACCTGGCGAGCGCCTTGTCATCGATTCGTCTTGAGGCCTAGGCAGCATCACACCCATGGATCCGCTCAACTGCCCTGACGACTTCGTGGTCGACCATATCCCCGCTGGCCGCAGGTTTCTGCGCATTGCGATGGTCACCGAGACTTATCCGCCCGAAGTGAACGGGGTGGCAGTCACCCTGGCCAAGCTGGTGGATGGCCTGCACGAGCGCGAGCATGACATCCAGTTGATCAGACCCAGGCAAGGCGTGGATGGCCAGGCCATCGGCGAGACCCGTTTCGAGGAAGTCCTCACCCGAGGCCTGCCCATACCGCGCTACCCGCATCTGCGCATGGGTCTGCCGTCCAAGCGGGCCTTGGTGAAGATGTGGTCCCACCAGCGTCCCGATGTGGTCCACGTCGCCACCGAAGGCCCTCTGGGCTGGTCGGCCCTGAATGCCGCCATGCATCTGGACATTCCGGTGACGAGTGATTTCCGCACCAACTTCCATGCCTATAGCAAGCACTACGGTGTGGGCTGGCTGAAACGGCCCATCATGGGCTATCTGCGCAAGTTCCATAACCGCTGCCGCAGCACCATGGTGCCGACCCACGCCTTGCGGCGGGATCTTGAGGCTGCCGGCTTTCGGCACCTGGCTGTGGTCTCTCGCGGCGTCGATACCGAGCGCTACTCACCGGCCTGGCGCAGCCTATCCCTGCGCCAGTCATGGGGCGTCGCCGACGATGACCTGGTCGTGAGCTGTGTTGGTCGTCTGGCGGCGGAGAAGAACCTGGCCCTGGCCGTGCAGGCCTTCGAGGCGATACGCGCGGTGATGCCGCGTGCGCGTCTGCTGCTGGTGGGTGATGGGCCGCTGCGGGCTGAACTGAAGGGCCTGCTGCCCGGGACAATCTTCGCCGGTCAGCAGCGCGGCCAGGCCCTGGCCGAACACTACGCGAGTGCGGACATCTTCCTCTTCCCCAGCGTCACCGAAACCTTCGGCAATGTCGTGACCGAGGCCATGGCCTCGGGATTGGCCATCGTGTCCTATGACCTGGCCGCTGCGGCGGAACACATCG
>JBJOKP010000371.1:0-3858 GCA_046046045.1 Pseudomonadota bacterium
CGAACGCGGTCGACCCCGTGTCCGCGGCCAGCGCGGCCTGCGGCGCCCATGCGGCTGCCCCGGCCGTGACGGCCGCCAGCATGACTCTCTTGAACTGTTGATGCATCTTGGTCCCCCAGGTTGACGATGTGCCGGGTGCTGCGACGAGCCGCCCGTGTGCGTGGCCGCCACGAGCGCCGCTCGCCGGGCGCCGATCGGCAGACTACGCCTGCCGGTCCTGCCTGGCGGGCATGACCATGTCGCCAGCACATGTTTGTCCGGGGTGCCAGCCCGCCGGCATCCCCCCGATGGAGGACGCCGCGGCCCGCTTCAGGTCAACCCAGTGCCGCCAGGTGCGGGTTCCAGGCGATCTCCCACAGATGGCCATCCGGATCCTGGAACCAGCCGGCGTGGCCGCCGTAGAAGGTCGGCGCGGCCGGCTTGACCAGGGTGGCACCGGCCGCCACCGCCTGCGCCAGCAGGGCCTCGACTGCCGCAGGCGACCCGACGTTGTGCGCCAGCGCGAAGCCGGCGACGGCCTGGCCCGGCTTCGGCGCCGGCGGCACGGCCAGTGCCGTCTCGGCCGCGAGGCTGGCGCGTGGCCACAGCGCCAGGCGCAGGCCGCCCTGCAGCCTGAAGAAGGCCACGGCGCCGAACTCGAACTCGCGTCCGACGATGCCCGGTGTGGCCAGGCCCAGGCCGTCGCGGTAGAAGGCCACGGCGCGCTCCAGGTCGTCAACGCCCAGGGTGATGAAGCTGAGGTGAGGGGTCATGGGGCGGATGATGCCGGTATGGCCTGCCCGCCGATCCCGGGTGGTCGGCCGCGTCCGGCACACCGGCATCCTGCCCAGGATCGCCCCGGCACCCCGCGCCATCCCCAGCGTGCGGGCCCCCAGGTTCCCGGGCAGCGGGTCGTCCCATCCTTCGATCATGCACAAGAAGACTCCCCTCGCCGCAGCCCTGGCTGCACCGGCACTGACGCTGGCCGGTGCGGCGCACGCCAGCATCTCCTGGAACTACGACCTGCAGCTGGCCGGCCAGGGCGGCTCCGAAAGCCTCAGCGTCATCACCGAAGGCACGCGCAACGCGGACGAGTCGGTGTCCATCGGCGGCTATCTCGTCACCGACGTGGTCATCCACAGCTCCAGCTTCTTCGGCGCCGCCCTGGTGCTGCGCCGCCGCCAGCGCGCCCGGCCCGCAGCCGCCTGAGGCGGGCCACACGGCTCAGGCGCCCTGCCTCAGCCTGAACACCTCCACGGCCTGCAGCAGCTGCCCGGCCTGCTGCTTCAGGCTCTCGGCCGCGGCGGCACTTTGCTCCACCAGCGCGGCGTTCTGCCGCGCGGCGTGGTCCATCTGCGTGACCGCCTGGCCGACCTGGGCGACGCCCTGGCTCTGCCCGGCGCTGGCGGCGCTGATCTCGTCCATCAGCGCGGTGACGCGGCCGATGGCGCCAACCACCTCGGTCATGGTGGCCAGCGCCATGTCGACCAGGGCCAAGCCCTGCTCGACCCGGCCCTCGCTGTCGGCGATGAGCTGCTTGATCTCGCGCGCCGCGACGCCCGAGCGGCTGGCCAGGCTGCGCACCTCGGCCGCCACGACCGCGAAGCCGCGACCCTGCTCGCCCGCACGCGCGGCCTCGGCCGCGGCGTTGAGCGCCAGGATGTTGGTCTGGAAAGCGATGCCGTCGATCACGCCGGTGATGTCGGCGATGCGCCTGGAGCCGGCGTCGATGCCCCTCATGGTCTCGACCACGCGCGCCACCACCTCGCCGCCGCGCGCCGCGACGCCCGAGGCGCCGTGCGCCAGCGTGCTGGCCTGGCCGGCATGCTCGGCGGTCTGGCGCAGGGTGTCGCCCAGCCGGGCCAGCGAGGCCACGGCCTGCGCCAGCGCCGCGGCTTCCTGCTCGGTGCGCCGGCTCAGGTCCAGATTGCCCTGGGCGATCTGCGCGCTGGCGGTGGCGACCGATTCAGCGCCCTCGCGCACCCGCCCGACCAGGCCGCACAGCGCATCGCGCATGGCGCTGATGTCGTGCTGCACGCTGCCCCGATCGCCGGGCCGCAGCGCGATCGCCACCCCCAGGTCGCCCGCCGCGATGTGGTGCGCCACCGCGCTCACGGTGGCGGGCTCGGCCCCCAGCTGGTGCAGCACGCTGCGCGTCACCAGCAGGCCCACGCCCAGCATCAGACCGGCCAGGACCAGCGTGCCCAGCGAGAAGGCCGACACACGCGCGGCGATGGTCGCGTCCACCGTATCCATGTAGACACCCGAGCCGATCACCCAGCCCCAGGGCGCGAAGCCCATCACGTAGGACACCTTGTGCACCGGCTGATCGCTGCCCGGCCTGGGCCACTGGTAGTCGACGAAACCGGCGCCGGAAGCCTTCACGGTCTCGACAAAGGCGACGAACAGCCGCTTGCCGTCCGGATCCTGGTTGTGCGCCAGCTCGGTGCCATCCAGTTCCGGCCGGGTGGGGTGCATCACCATGCGCGGCTGCATGTCGTTGATCCAGAAGTACTCGCTGGCGCCTACGCCGTAGCGCAGCGCCTTCACCGCCGCCAGGGCCTGGGCGCGGGCCTGGCCATCGTCCAGCCGGCCCAGGCGCGCCTGCTCGTGGAAATGCGCCAGCACGCCGTGGGCCACCTCCACGGCGTGGCGTACGTCGCCCTGCCGCCCCTCGATCACCAGGCGGCGCTCGCTGGCCAGGAACACGCCGGCCAGCACGATGATGCCCAGCAGGGCACAGCCCACGAGCAGCGCCAGGCGCCGGGCTAAGGTGATCGACTCCAGCATGGTCCTCGGGCCTTCCTGCTAGCCAGACGCGGGTCGGTTAGCCGCACGGCGCGATTCGACCTCGCCTGCACCAGCGCCTATCGCCGGACAAGACCGGACCCTGAGCCCGGTCAAACACCCGGCGGTCTGACTACCATCACCGCGCATCACCGGGCATCACGGCGCATCACCGCACCCTGCCCAGCCCGGCCCGCGCGCCCCCCCCCAGGAGACCGATCATGACGGACACCCCCGCTCGCCCCGCCCCCCGGAACACCGTGTGCCTGTGGTACGACGGCACCGCCCTGGAAGCCGCCGAGTTCTACGCCCGCACCTTCGACGACAGTGCCGTGCATGCCGTGCACCGCGCCCCGGGTGACTACCCCATGGGCAAGCAGGGCGACATCCTGACGGTCGAGTTCAGCGTGCTGGGCATCCCCTGCCTGGGTCTGAACGGCGGGCCGATGTTTGCGCACACCGAGGCGTTCTCATTCCAGGTCGCCACCGCCGACCAGGCCGAGACCGACCGCCTGTGGCACGCCATCATCAACAACGGCGGCCAGCCCAGCGCCTGCGGCTGGTGCAAGGACAAGTGGGGCCTGAACTGGCAGATCACCCCGCGTGCGCTGACCGATGCCATCACCGACCCCGACCCGGCCGCGGCCAAGCGCGCCTTCGAGGCCATGATGGAGATGACGAAGATCGACATCGCGGCGGTGGAGTCGGCCCGGCGCGGGTGAGCTGCGACGAAGTAGGTGTGTGGTCCTGCCGGGCAGGTGCCGGCTCGGCCCTGTGCCCGCGCCCATGCAGCGGCACGGGCCGCGGTGCTGGCGGCACGGCAATGCGGTGGTGCTGGTGGTGCGATTAGCCCACCGCCGGCTGCGGGCACCGACGCAGCCGTGCACGCATCACCGCCAGCTCAGGCCGCCCGCATCAGCCGGGGCACTGCTGCGAGCAGCGTGCGCGTGTAGGCGTGCGAAGGTGCACCCAGCACCGTGTCGGCGCTGCCGTACTCGACCAGCCTGCCCTTCTGCATGACGGCCACCTCGTGCGCGATGTACTCGACCACGCCGATGTTGTGCGTGATGAACAGCAGCGCCACGCCGGTGC
>JBJOKP010000372.1:0-3857 GCA_046046045.1 Pseudomonadota bacterium
ACAGCGTCAATTCGGCCGTGCTGCTGCCCGGTCAGGCGGCCGGATCGCCCGCCTTCGACCTGCTGGTCAAGGAAGTGGCGCGCGAGATGACCGTCAAGTCCGGCCAGAAGTGCACCGCCATCCGCCGCGTCTTCGTGCCGGAGGCGCTGTACGACGACGTTGCCCAGGCCGTCGGTGCCCGCCTGGCCAAGGTGCGCGTGGGCAACCCGCGCAACGCCGAGGTGAGCATGGGTGCCCTGGTCAGCCGCGGCCAGTTCAACGCCGTGCGCGCCGGGCTGGACGAACTGCTCGCCCACACCCAGATCCTGCACGACGGCCGCAGCGCCGCACTGATCGACGCCGACCCGGCCATCGCCGCCTGCCACGCGCCCGTGCTGCTCGGCACGCGCGATGCCGATGGCGCCGGCCTGATCCACACCACCGAGGTCTTCGGCCCGGTCGCCACCCTGCTGCCCTACCGCGACCTGGCGCATGCCACGGCGCTGGCCGCGCGCGGCGAAGGCTCGCTGGTCTGCTCGCTCTTCGGTGACGACGACTCGGCGGCCACCCTGGCCGGCAGCGCCGCCGAACTCGCCGCCAGCCACGGCCGTGTGCACATCGTGACGCCCGCGGTGGCCAAGGTGCAGACCGGCCACGGCAACGTCATGCCGCAGTCGCTGCACGGCGGCCCCGGCCGCGCCGGCGGCGGCGAGGAACTGGGCGGCCTCAAGGCCCTGAACTTCTATCACCGCCGTGCGGCGGTGCAGGCCGCCGCGCCCGTGCTGCAGGCGCTCGGCGCCCAGGTCTGAATCCGCAGCAGCAGCGCCCAGCCCGTCAGCCAGCCAGCCAGAAAGCATTCCGTCATGAGCCATACCCCGCCCATCGCCCCCGGCGAACGTTTCAACTTTGCCCAGCACCTGTTCGAGGCCAATGCCGGCCGCGGCAGCCGGGCCGCCTTCATCGATGACCAGGGCAGCCTCAGCTACGCCGCGCTGGAGGACCGCGCCCGCCGCCTGGCCGCCGGCCTGCGCGCCCAGGGCATCCGCCGCGAGGAACGCGTGCTGCTGCTCATGCAGGACTGCAACGACTGGCCGGTGAGTTTTCTCGGCGCCATGTACGCCGGCCTGGTGCCGGTGGCCGTGAACACCCTGCTGACGGCGGACGACTACGCCTACATGCTCGAACATTCGCGCGCCCAGGCGGTGCTGGTGTCGGGCGCGCTGCTGCCCACGCTCACCGCCGCCATGGTCAAGTGTGACCACGAGGTGGGCAAGGTCATCGTCTCGCGCCCGCAGGCGCCGCTGCACCCGGCCGAGGTCGAGTTCGAGACCTATCTGGCGGCGCAATCGCCCCAGGCCCGCCCGGCGGCCACCGGTTCCGACGACCCGGCCTTCTGGCTCTACTCGTCCGGCTCGACCGGCCGGCCCAAGGGCACGGTGCATTCCCACGCCAATCCCTGGTGGACCTGTGAGCTGTACGGCAAGCGCGTGCTGGGCCTGACCGAGCAGGACGTGTGTTTCTCCGCCGCCAAGCTCTTCTTCGCCTACGGCCTGGGCAATGCGCTGAGCTTCCCGCTCAGCGTGGGCGCCACCACCATCCTCATGCCCGACCGCCCGACGCCCGACGCCGTGTTCAAGCGCTGGACCGGCCAGGCCAACTGTCCGAAACCCACGGTGTTCTTCGGTGCGCCCACCGGTTTCGCCGGCATGCTGGCCCACCCGGCGCTGCCCGCGGCGGGCGAGGTGGCGCTGCGCCTCACCTCCTCGGCCGGCGAGGCCCTGCCGGCCGAGCTGGGCGAGCGCTTCAAGCGCCACTTCGGGGTGGACATCGTCGACGGCATCGGCTCGACCGAGATGCTGCACATCTTCCTGAGCAACCGGCCCGGCGACGTGCGCTACGGCACCACCGGCTGGCCGGTGCCGGGCTACGACATCGAGCTGCGCGGCGAAGGCGGCGGCCCGGTGCCCGACGGCGAGCCCGGCGACCTCTACATCCACGGCCCTTCGGCGGCCATGATGTACTGGGGCAACCGCGCCAAGACGCGCGAGACCTTCCAGGGCGGCTGGACCAAGAGCGGCGACAAGTACGTGCACAACGCCGACGGCACCTACACCTACTCGGGCCGCAGCGACGACATGCTCAAGGTCAGCGGCATCTACGTCAGCCCCTTCGAGGTGGAGGCCACGCTGGTGCAGCACCCGGCGGTGCTGGAAGCCGCCGTGATCGGCAAGGTCGACGCCGACGGCCTGACCAAGACCAAGGCCTACGTGGTGCTCAAGAACGGCGCCCATGCCGACGAGGCCGAGCTGAAGACCTTCGTCAAGGAACGCCTGGCGCCCTACAAGTACCCGCGCTTCTTCGAGTTCGTCACCGAGCTGCCCAAGACGGCCACCGGCAAGATCCAGCGCTTCAAGCTGCGCGAGCGCGACAACGCCGGCCAGTGAGCGCCACCCGGGCGCCGGACAGCAAGCGGCCCGCCCGCAGGGGCGCAGGCGCCACACCCGGCACAGGCCCGGATGTCGCACCGCCAGCCCCGCCTCCACAATCCGCCGGCCACGGGCACCGTCATCCGGCGGCGCCCATCCGCAACACGACGTCGCGCTCCTTCCCCCGCCGCGATCGCACCCAGGAGACTTTCACCATGATGATGCCCATCACCCGTCGCCACCTCACCGCCGCGGCCGCCCTGGCCCTGTGCACCCTGGCCGGTGCCGCCTCGGCGCAGGAAAAGATCAAGGTCGGCTTCATGCTGCCCTACACCGGCACCTACGCCACGCTGGGCGTGGCCATCGAGAACGGTTTCCGCCAGTACATCGATGAACAAGGCGGCAAGCTCGCCGGCAAGACGGTCGAGTACGTGAAGGTGGACGATGAATCGGACCCCGCCAAGGCGGCCGACAACGCCAACAAGCTGGTCAAGCGCGACAACGTCGACGTCATGGTCGGCACCGTGCACTCGGGTGTGGTGATGGCCATGGCCAAGGTGGCCAAGGACAACAACACGCTGCTCATCATCCCCAACGCCGGTGCCAACGTCGTGACCGGCCCGCTGTGTGCGCCCAACATCTTCCGCAGCAGCTTCTCGAACTGGCAGCCGGGTTTTGCCATGGGCAAGGTCGCGGCTGACAAGAAGTACAAGACCGCGGTCACCCTGACCTGGAAATACGCCGCCGGTGACGAATCGGTCGGCGGCTTCAAGGAAGGCTTCGAGGCCAGCGGCGGCAAGGTGGTGAAGGAGCTGAACCTGCCCTTCCCCAACGTCGAGTTCCAGGCCCTGCTGACCGAGATCGCCGCCCTCAAGCCCGACGTGGTCTACACCTTCTTCGCCGGTGGCGGCGCCGTCAAGCTGGTGAAGGACTGGGCCGCCGCCGGCCTGAAGGACAAGATCGCCCTGGTCGGCCCCGGTTTCCTGACCGACGGCACGCTCGAAGCGCAGGGCAAGGACGCCGAAGGCCTGCTCACCACTCTGCACTACGCCGACGACCTGACCAACAAGAAGGACCAGGCCTTCACCCTGCAGTACGCCAAGACCTACAAGCTGCAGCCCGATGTCTACGCCGTGCAGGGCTATGACGCCGCGCAGATGCTGGCCGCCGGCGTGAACGCCGTGAAGGGCGACCTGAAGAACCGCGACGGACTGGTCAAGGGCATCGAGGCC
Organism: Pseudomonadota bacterium; assembly: GCA_046046045.1. Taxonomy (GTDB): domain Bacteria; phylum Pseudomonadota; class Gammaproteobacteria; order Burkholderiales; family Burkholderiaceae_C; genus Sphaerotilus. Next base: position 3,638 of record JBJOKP010000372.1, read on the forward strand.
GCCAGGATCGACAGCCCGCGCGGCGCCTTCACCCTGAGCAAGGCGCACAACCCGGTGCAGGACATCTACCTGCGCAAGGTGGTGGGCAAGGAAAACAAGAACCAGGGCGTCGCCGTCCAGGCCCTGGCCGACCCGGCCCGCGGCTGCAAGATGTAAGAAGGCGCGGGCGCCCCGATGGACCTCACCACCTTCCTGATCCAGTGCCTGAACAGCGTGCAGT